>NZ_CAKJTO010000040.1:32680-43094 GCF_917627405.1 Protofrankia sp. Cj5 | reverse complement strand
AAGGACGTGTCGAAGGACGTGTCGAGACCCTCGTCCAGCAGCTGACACTCAAGTTCGGCCCGCTTCCCGAGACGCTGCTCGCCACTGTGCGTAACGCCTCCGCTGACCAGCTCCAGACCTGGACCGTCCGTGTCCTGACCGCTGACACCCTCGACCAGCTCTTCGGCTAGTATTCCAACCTGACTTTTGTGATCAGTTGTGGTCCCTGGGCTGACGATGGGCGCCCGACCCAGCGCTTTCCGACGCAGGTCAGGACACGAAGAAGCCATCGGCGATCATGACGGTTTGCGAGAACTCGTAATGATCAACCGATGGTTTCCTGCCCCAGCGTAGACCCGGACGGATGCAGCGCCGACGTCGAAGCCTTCGCAGCCCGACCTGATTGCCACTGTCGCCGGGTGGACGGACGACCCCGTACGACTCGAGGCTGCCGACGCGCCCGATGCTCTCGAGTGCGCGACAAAACCCCAACTCGCCCACAAGATGATCGAAAAGGCGCTCGACGCAGGTGTCCAGACACGCTGGGTCACGGGATGCCGGTAAGAAACGTGTCACCAGCCGCAAACGGCGATGATCTAGCTGGCCTTCGGTGGGGTGGCGGTGAGCTGGTGGCGGGTGCGGCTGGTGGCGCGGAGTTCGCGGAGGTCAAGGATGTGGTTGTAGAGGGTTCCGGGGCTGACACCGAGCAGCTTCGCGATGGAGGTGACGTTGGGGTTGGGGTTGGGGAGCATGTCGCGGGCGGCACGGATGATCTCTGGGGTGGCGACGGTGGGGCGTCCGCCGACGCGGCCGCGTTCGCGGGCGGCGGCCAGGCCCTCGCGAGTGCCGGTGACGATGAGTTCGCGGATGAACTCGGCCAGCGCGGCGAAGACGTGGAAGACGAGCCGGCCGCCGGGGGTGGTGGTGTCGAGGTTCTCGTGCAGGGAGGTGAACCCCACTCCACGCCGGCGTAGATCCCCCACCCTGGTGATCAGGTCCTGGAGGGAGCGGGAGAGCCGGTCGAGGGCGGGGACGACGAGGGTATCCCCGGGCTGAGCGAAGGCCAGGCAGGCGGCGAGCAGTTCAGCGGGCTCGAAGGCTGTGGTCACGGCCGCGATCATCTCAGCAAACGGTCCCGTCGGGGTTGTTGAGCGTGCCCGTTTTTGAAGGAGTTTTTGACGACTCCAGCGCTGTTGCGGATCACCTCGGGTTGATCTTCAGGAAACGTAGGTTTTTTGAAGATCGGATACTCTTCCGGGGTGCGGAAACGCTGCGAAGCAAGGCCTCTATCGCGTCGGTGGCCGGGGCGCCTGGCCCGGATGAGGCGGGAGCGTGCGAGCCTGCGCAGGCGGGGTCCGTGGACCGGGTCTGGGAGCTGGTTTCCGGGGGAATGACACCGCTCGGAGATCCGAGCGGGGAGGGGACCAGCCGCGTCCTGGTGCCCAGGTGCTGGTCGGAGGCGCTGTGGTCAGCTCTGCCACGAAGCCTGCCGCGGCGCGTTCCATCGCGTCGAAATCGGGGTAGCGCGCGAGCTGTGATTGGTCGGCCTTGAACGTGTTCACCGCCGACCGCCAGGGAACGTCGAGTTCACCGGGCCTGCGGCCGGCTCCATAGACGTGGTAGGGATGGGGCAGGATCTCGCGGCCGAAGCGGACCTGGTTGTTGACCTCAAGCGCCTCCCACATGTGGCGGGCCTCCACGGAACAGGTACGGATCATGTAATGGATGTCGAAGAGGTCCTTGTAGCGGTGGCGAGGGCCGCCTGCGACCTGGCGGGACGAGCGGGGTGCCGGTCCGCTCAGCATGGAGATCTTGTCTGCGAGCTGGCTGGCCGTGGGATACATCATGGGAGTGACGGGCGCCAGGCCGGGCACGGCGATGCCAACGATGGACCGTTCGGCGCGGTGGCCGGGCCGAACAGAGGAACCCGATCGGGCGGCTTGATGTCGATCTCCAGTCCGATTGGGTCGTCGACGGGACGTGCCTGGCCGGGCCCGTATTTCGGATCGATCGGCTGGGCGACGATCACTCCCATGATTTTCCCGCTGTCGTAGACCCTGACGTCGGCGCTGTAGCGGACCAGCCCTGCGAGGCCCAGCGCACGCTCAGTTCGGGCGGTGTCACCCGCGTTCACCGTGACCGCATCCACAGCCTGCTTGACATGAACACCGTAGGATTCCGTGATGTCGAGAGCGCACAGGTCCAGATGAACGCGGATCGGGCCATCACATACGCGGGATGGATTTCGTTCGGCTGAGCGGGAAGAAAGTCGGCAGGCCACGAGAAGTCTGCGGTGGGCCGGGATGGAAGCGCCAACGAACCGAAAATGATCCAGTCGTGCGGGGTTCGGCTCATGAGACGCGCCGCGAAGTCCCCGGTCAAGATCTGGTGAAGTGCACGGTCGGCATTAAACTCCGCTGCACGAGCACGATCGGTGACGTAGGAACGGAACTCCGACCACGAGGGGAACGTCTCACGGAATTCCGGCCCGATGTGGGAGTCTGGGTTATGATTTTCTGCGCCGGCCATGGGCTGACTAACGCTGCGGGCGGGTAGCTGTTCAGCAGGGGTCACAGCTCAAACATCCAGGTCAGAGCGATGATCGCCACTATCCGACATGTCGGAATTCATGCTATAGATAACTATTAATTTTCAAAATGATCATTGTTTCTGGCGTTCCGATCCAGATGACCATGCCGCTGAGCTGGGGGTTTGTCAGCGACCCCCCTGCTGAACAGCTACGCGGGCGGGCGGGGAAGCCTACGCTGCCCTCGTCCGCCGCACGCAGAATCGACTCCAACGAAGCCGCAACTTCACCGCCATAGGGCGATGTCCTGGCGGCTACGTCCAGACCACGGGCCAGCTCGGTCTCGTTCGCTAGGTGGGTGCGCAGAAAGGCGTGGGCGACGCGGCCGAGTTCGGCGAGATCAAACCGCCCGCTGTAGGTTAGATCGCGCAATGTGCGTGCGGGAGTGGTCACAAAGAGATCGGACCGGGTCGTCCACTCATCGGCGGGTACCTCGCCAGAGTGCAGGACGATGCCAGGATGAGAGCTCCTTGGCCGGGCAGGGCCAGCGGGAAGCGTGAACTCCACGCCGGGTCCCGGCCGGTCAGCCAATCCCATAGACCCGCAGCGCCGTGGCATGGGAGACAACGCCGCACCCTGGGGCATCCCGCAGCCACCCTGGCCGCTCCGGGTCCAGCATCAGCCACTGGCTGTACAGCCGCGGAAAAAGATGCCTCCCACCAGCGCGAATACGCATCACCCCCTCGATGACAGGCTCAACGACCCCTGCTTCTTTGAAGCGCCCGAGCTCGACGACCGAGACACCGGCTCTCTCCGCCTGCCGCTCCGTGACACACCCCCACCGACCTTCAGCCAAATCACACAGCGTAGCGACCTGATCGATCATGCGCTTATGCTAAGGTATAGCGCCCGTTGGGGTAGACCGCGCAGACACAGCGCAGGGCACAGAGGGTGTGAACATGAGCAGCGAATGGCTTACCACGTTGGAAAGCGGTGAGGAACCCCACGTTCTCCATAGAATGCGCACTGGATGGGCAGTGCTGGGCAGCACGCAGCATCTCCCCGGCTACTGCCTGCTCGTCTACGCCGGATCGGCAAACCATCTGACGGACCTTCCCCGCCCAGAACGAATGGACTTCCTTTTCGACCTGTCTCTTCTCGGCGAGGCTGTCGCTCAGGTATGCGCGGCTCGCGACGAAGACTTTCTGCGAATCAACTACGAAGTGTTGGGGAACCTCTGGCCGCATCTCCACGGCCATGTACACGCGCGTTACAGGTGGGAGGAGGAGAGTCTCCGGGTCGGCCCCGTCTACCTGTATGGCGCGGAGCGGACGAAGAAGGAACACGCGATTAGCGCGGCACACAACCAGCTTAACGCCGATCTACGAGCGACATTATCCACCCTCACGCGCGACGCATACGGCACGTGACGAGCGTCGCCGAACTCTCCTGGCGAGGGAGGCGGTTACCAGCCGGACCCGGCATCTCAGTCTCTTCCCCCGACCCGAGGTCTGCCAAGCCGGGTCAACACCAGCGGCGCCGCGGTGGACACGCCGAGTGTCAGACGGCTGGTCATGTCGAGTTTCACCTCACCGTACGGGGCGACGTGCGTCCAGAACAAGGGTGTGAGGCCGCGCCGGTCGGCGTCGGTCAGCTGCTCGGCCCAGTCGTCGTCGGCGAGGACGTCCTGGACCATGAGGGTGTTGACGTAGACTAGGGCGGCTTGGAGCACGCGCAGGCAGAGGACGGAGAGTTCCTGCTCGTCGCGGCGGTTGGTGGCGATGTCGCCGCCATGGCCTGGTAGGTGGGGTGGATCGCGTTGGCCCGGATGAAGCGGCGCAGGATCGCCTCGGCGGAAGCGGTGCCGGTCCGGATCGCGGTGGCGTATTTGATCATCTGGTCGTACTGTTCGGCGACGACGTCCCAGCGGATCGGCCGGGTCAGCGCCGGCGCGAGCCGCGGGTAGGCGTCCGGCTCGCCGGCGGCCGGCCGGTAGAGCCGAACCCTGTTGATCCGTTTGATGCGCGGGAGCAGGTCGAAGCCGAGCAGCCGGGTGATCCCGAAGCCGATCTCGGACTGACCGTGGGAGTCGACGTAGTTGCCCTCGACCTCCATCGCTGTGCCGTGCCGGATCGCGCCTTCGACCATCGCGGCGACCTCGGAGGCGGTGAAGGTGAGCAGCTGGGAGTGGATAGCCATGCTCTTGCGCTCGACGTGCCAGTAGATCAGCACGCCGCGGCCGCCGTAAGTGCCACTCGGTGAAGATGTTCTGGTCGAAGGCGCCGAAGCGCGTCGAGTCGCTGGCCACCGCGGTGGAGCCGCCAGCTCGGCGCGCATCTCCTCACGCAGCTGGTCGATGAACATGGTCGGGTCCAGTGGCTTGCGCAGCGCGGCGTAGTGCGCGCCGCGCTGCGCCTCGAAGTCGGCCGGCAGGTCCTTGTCGGGGTTGCGCCACTTCTCCGCGCCGACGACCCAGATCTCCTTGCACCGCAGGCTGTCGCGCAGGGCCTGGAACGTGCAGATCTCGTACACACCGCGCACGACCCGCTTCGGGCCCTTGGCCGGGTCGGTGAACACCAGCTCCGTCCAGTCGCCCAGCAGCCCCTTGTGCGTCGGGACCGTCTCCCCGACGGGGGGGTACGTCAGCCGGGTGTCGGCGTACCGGCGGATCAGGTCGAGGGCGTCGAGGACCGGCCGGTGGGTGTCGTTGTTCGACCGAAACTCCAACACCCCGAGCAGCGCGATCAGCCCCCGCCGGTAATGATTCGAGTACGACGCCTTCAACGTCGTCTGCACGGTGCGCCGGTACACCGGTACACCGGACCCTTCGTCTTGAACTCGGCCACCAGCTCCCGCAGCGTCTACTCACCACCGGCCACCGCCGGGAACACCACCTCGCGGACCTGACCGTCGGGGCTGCCGAGCGACGCCTCGGCGACCGTTCGCCAGCCCCGGCCCATCAGCCGCTCACCGCTGCGCAAGCCCCAGGTCACGGGCCCGCGAGCCGCTCACCGGGGGCAGGCGGTCACACTGGCAGGCATGCCCGTACCGGCCAAACGCCTCAAGGACCTCGTCGAGGGGACTGTCGACCACCGCGCCTCGCAGACCCACCCGGCCCTCCAGGAGATCACGATCCGGTGGCGCGGCGGGTTCGGCTATCTGAGCGCCTGGGCCGGCGAGGGTGACGAGCACGACGAACAGATCCGGCTCTGCCGGATCGAGTACCTCGGCGGCGACGCCTGGGCGTTCGCCCTCTACGACCCGGCCACCGAGAACTACACCCCGGCCGTACTCGTCACCGGCAGCCGGATCGGATCACCCACCGAGGCGTACGACACCGCCGCCATCGTCCACCTCACCGACTACCAAAAGTAACGATCAACCCGGGCGCCAACCGGCAAGGAACTACTGAGGCGCTGCACTAGGTCCGGCGTTGGGTCCCGTGGCATCGCTGGACCTTGATCGCCATGCTGACCTACGCGTTCCTCGCCGTGACGACAGCCCGTGCCCACATGATCGAGCCGGCCGAGGGCCTGATCCCGCCGACCGTCAACGAGGTCCGGCGCTTGTTCGTCTAGGTAGCCATGCCACGACTAGCAGTGACGATCGCGTTCCTGCTGGCCTGGTCCTGGTGGCGGCGCCACCGGCAGTTCCTCGCCAGACACTGCCACTACCGACGCCAGGCCGTGAAGCTACAACTCGACTGATCACAAAAGTCGGGTTGGAGTACTAAGAGCGACCGGCGACAAGGGACGCGGCATTGCGCGGGGCCGGGGCACACACCTCGCCGCATCACTCCCGGCGACTGCCTGCGCCCCAACCTCGCTCCGTGATCCGCACCCCTGCTATCAGGCGCCTCCAATTATATTTGTGGAATTAATATAATTAAGTATGACAAACTGTCATAGCCGGTTGTCAATGTGTCGTGGATGAAGATCTGGGTAACAATTCCGCAGGCTGTCCGCGACGCGGTGCATCCCTTAGCGGGCCTTACTAAAGTCCGAGTTGTCCAGCTGGCCGCCAGTGGCGTGATCATAGTTTCTTCCGTATCGCCGGAAGATCGAGAAAGGCGAGGGAAAGTTGCCGGTGGTGCGATCATGACTTCTGTCATGCCGCCGGCGGCCCAGGGGAATACAACGCGTGGAAGTTCACGGGTCCGGCATCCGATCGGCGCCGCTGCCACGCGACTGAGGAGGCCGCACCATCGTGCCGCTAACCAGCATGCTCGACCTGCCGCTTGTCCTGTTGTCCAACCGCGGCCCGGTGAGCTTCGACCGTGACACTTCAGGGCGGACGGTCACCCGAGGGGCGGGGGGCCTCGTGTCAGCCCTGTCGGGTCTCGCCGAGCACCTCGACGACGCTGTCTGGGTCTGCGGAGCGTCCACTCCGGAGGACACCGTGGTCGCGGGCGAGGCGCGGGGAGGTTCGATCGTCGTACAGACCGCGCCGTCTCCGCATGTGGTCGAAGGCGAATCGAACGGTCCCACCATCCGGGTACGTCTGGTGGTCACCGACCCGGTGGCCTACGCGGACTTCTACAGCGTCTGGTCAAACCCGATCCTGTGGTTCGTCCAGCACGGGCTGTACGGCCGGGTGCTCTCGCCCATCATCACGCAAGCCGAACATGACGCGTTCGAAAATGGTTACGCCGCGGTCAACCAAGTCTATGCGGACGCCGTCATCGACGAAGTTCGCGCCCGCGGCGGCAAAGCGCTCGTCCTGCTGCAGGACTACCACTTCTACCTGGTGGCCGAACGGGTCCGGGAGCTGTGCCCGGATGTCCTGCTCACCCACTTCGTACACGTGCCCTGGCCAGGCCCGGACGAATGGCGGGTGCTGCCCGCGGGCATCCGGAAGCGGCTGCTGAGCGGCCTGCTGGGTAGTGACGTCGTCGGTTTTCACACCCGGCGCTATGCCCGCAACTTCGTCCTGTGCGCGCAGGAGCTGCTCGGCCTGGATGTTGATCTCGATAAACTGTTGGTGGTCGTCGGCGATCGGACGGTACGGGCCCGCTATTACCCGATCTCCGTGGATACGGCCGCGCTGGACGCGACCATGGATACCGAGGAGGTCACCGCGCATGTCACCATGCTGCGCCACGCCTTCCTCGACGGAGACCGGCAGCTCATCCTCCGGGTGGACCGCACCGACCCGAGCAAGAACGTCGTGCGTGGTTTCCTCGCCTTCGGAACGCTGCTCGACCAGCATCCGGAGCTCGTCGGAAAGGTCAGTTTCCTCGCCCTGCTCCAACCAAGCCGCACGGACGTATCCGAGTACGCCGACTATATCGCGCTGATCGGCGCGGTTGTCGCCGAGATCAACGCTCGGCATACCAAGGAGGGACAGCAACCGATCGACCTGCGGATGGCTGAGGACTTCCCGCTCGCGGTAGCCGCCTACTCGATCTGCGATGTGATTATGGCCAATGCCATCGCGGACGGGATGAACCTCGTGGTCAAGGAAGTCGCTGTGGTCAACCGCAGTGGCGGCGTGCTGGCGCTGTCGGAGAACGCCGGAGCCCACGAGGAGCTCGGCGAGTACTCGGTGACCCTGCATCCTTTTGACGTGCAGCAGATGGCCGACGCCCTGCACGAGGCTCTGACCATGCCGGCGCAGGAGCGGCAGCGGCGGCTGGCCGCGGCCGCCGAGCAGGTGCGCACCCATGACGTGGGCCGCTGGCTCGGCGAGCAACTAGACGACCTCGCACGGCTCGCGGGCTATTCCTGAACCCCGCTGAAGTCACCCATCTCGACGGGATTCCGCCGCGGTTCGCGGGGTAGTCTCAGCTGCGACGGACTTCGGTGGACGATGCATGGGAGCGGACGTGGCGAGTTCCGGCGGTCACCACAAGGCGAACACGGGTTCGTGGGCCGCGGTTTTTCTGATCATTGCGGCTTTTTCGGTCGGTGTCTTTGCTCTTGTCCTCCACTCTGTCCCGCTGTGGATCGTGACCGGTGCATCGCTGGTCATCGGCCTGATCGCGGCAGCTGCCTCTCGCATCATGGAGCAGGCCTACTGACCGGGGGCGGGCTCACCTCAACCCCAGGGTGAGGTGAGCCCGCTCGCACAGGCAGCCTGTCCGTCCTCGGCTGCCGGGTCACTCGCGGCAAGCACCTGTGCCCGTGGCTGGCCCAAGGTCAGTGGCTGGCCGAAGCTCCCAGCGAGCGCGGGGTGACGAAGGACACCAGACGTGTCGTGCTCGGCCCGAGCTCGGTCCAGCGGCCCACCGCCAGATCCTCTACCGCCAGCGCGGCCGTGGGAAAGGCAGGAATACGGGAACGCTCGCCGGCTGGCAGCAGACCAGCCGCCAACGCCTGGATACCGGGGTTGTGGCCCACCAGCAAGACGGTGGGCACGCCGTCGTCCAGTTCCCGGAGACGGTCGAGGAGATCGGCGGCATCGGCCAGATAGAGCCGGTCCTCAGCCAGCACCGGGACATCGGGTGGAAGTGCCCCGGCAATGTGTTCGACGGTCTGGCGGGTACGGCGCGCGGATGAGCACAGCACCAAGTCGGGGATGAGCCGCTCGGCGCACAGATGCTCCGCGATCAGACCGCACGCTGCCCGGCCGCGAGGTGACAGGGGCCGGTCGGCGTCCGGTGTGGAGCCGTCGGCCCAGTCCGACTTGCCATGACGCAACAACAGGAGACGACGCGGAGGCCTCACCGCGTGACCTGTACGGATGCGGTGGACGACCGAACACCGCGACCAAGCGCGGGACACCCCGACACGAAACTCCTCCTCGGACGGCAACGACACGCAGCCTGCCCATCTCGGACCGGGGCGTCAATGGTTCTTTTCTGCTCGGTCAAGGCCAGCTGGTCAGATCCGGGATACCCAGGGGACTTTGTGATCATCTGGCTGGTCGCCCGTGGTGTAGTGCTGACCGGTAGCCGACAGACGCCATACCACGGGCGACACGGACGCCGCAGGAGGAGGTGGTAAGATCAGTTCGTAGCGTAGGCAGACAGTAGGAGGCGATCGGCATAAGCCAGCGCGTCGTCCGCGCTCAGACGGCCGCGTGGCACGATTGAGTTGCGCTCATCCGACGTGAGCCCACCCCAGACTCCGTGCTCCTCTTGACGGAACAGCGCCGTGGCGAGACAGGCCCGTCGTACCGGACAACTTGCGCAGATCTTGCGGGCTCGGGTTTCGGCTGCGGCTCGAGCCTTGGTGTTGCGACCGTCCGGTGGGAAGAACGCATCGGGATCCCCGTCCCGGCAGGCCGCGTTCTGCCGCCAGTATGCCGGCCAGCCAGGGCCGTAGGGCTGTGGTGGGAGGTCCCGGCCGGGCAGGACAGGTACGCCGGCGCTCATGGCATTCTGCCGATCATGATCGAATCCGTACGCAACAGAGATAGGGGGTCGGGAACGGCAGCGCTGCCCGGGGGCAGCGAACGCGACTGACTGGGCATACCGTCTCCTGCTGGACATCGCTTGTGGCGGACATAACAGGGACGAGCACCACATAGATGTGTTTTAACGCACATCTACTCTGCTCGGGTGGGACCACAACAGGTGCGGAGAGAGGACGAGGTTCTCCGGCGTGGAGTGCACCGCACCGCTGGCGCCAAGTACACCGGAAACGAACCTGTCTCGTCTCGTTAACCGAGGAACGTAGACGGCTCTCGACCGGATAGCAAGGGTTCCGGAACGGTCACGTCCGCGGTCTGTGTCACACGTCGCACCACGACGTCTGTGATCGTTGTTCCAACGCGAATTAATCGCTCAAAGTTATTTTATGGATACAAATTGTAAATGCCCGGCTCATCTTTTATATGACGAACCGGGCATTTCGGGCATCCAACGGTCAAGCTGTGTCAAAAACGTTGATTGGCACGATTGCAAGCGTGAGCAGAATCACAATAATGATCGTTAGCCCGCATGGCCGACGGCGCGCTCTTAGAGCG
>NZ_CAKJTO010000040.1:0-32199 GCF_917627405.1 Protofrankia sp. Cj5 | reverse complement strand
TATTGCCGGGCGCTCTTACACACGCCCGATGCGGTAGTTGTCGGTCCAGATAAGTTGATATTGTACATATGTACCCGGGCGCCGAGAAACAATCATCTGCCCGCCGCCGGCGTACAGGCCGTTGTGGTACGCTCGCCCTTGATCATCCAAAAAGAAGATCACATCACCTAGGCGAACATCGGCCCGGCTGACTGGGTGTAGCGCGTCGAACTGCTCGTAGGTTGTACGGGGTACTGAGACGCCCACCTGCGCGTAGACATACTGGATGAGACCTGAGCAGTCGAAGTCATTCGGTCCGGCGCCACCATAGCGATAGGGCTTACCGATCTGCTGCTGGGCGACCGCGACTGCCGCCGCGCCGAGCGAGTTCGACCCTGCGGTCGAGTCCGGCGGCTGCGCTGTCGTCGTCCCGAAAAGCGCACTCCACGTCAATGGCCCGACAATTCCGTCAGCCACCAGGCCCGCGCCAGCCTGGAAACTTCGGACGGCGCTCTCCGTCGCTGGGCCAAAATCCTGGTCGGCCGTGATCCCCAACCGGCGCTGGACCTCCGCGACTGGCTCTCCCCGGCTCCCTCGGCCCAGCAGCCGACCGGGATACTCCAGCGCCGCGAGCTGCACGGTGCTGGACGCTGAGGAGGACGATGTGTACCAGACCGCGTCCGTGGAAGAAGGTACGGCATTTTCCGTATACCCATTGCGTGGAGCGTGCTCACTTGCGGTGGCCGGACGAGGCGCAAGCGCCACCGCGACGGCAACAGCACAGGAGAACGCAGTTACCGTTGGTGAGACTGCACGGCTTGAGATGGACATTACCATCGCCCCTCCGCCGCCGTCCGGGCAGCGAGCCCGGGCCCCGTCCGCGTGCGTCTCGCGGACACGGGGATGCGGACGGGCCTCGGCGGTCATCCCCGTTACTCACGGTGATAGTGAGCACCCTCACGCTAAGAGACGACCGAAGAACTTTCAGCGATACTAGTTACCAAGAGTAACAGCGTTGGCTTGCCGTCCGATCAACAGGCAGCGGGCAACAGGCGTGGCAGCGCCGGCCGGCCGCTACAGGCCGACCTTGCCGGAGGGGTTGTCCCGGTCGAACAGGCGTCCCGCCCGCACGTAGCTGTCCAGTGATGTGGACGAACGCCACCGTCCTTGCCGCATGATCGCGCGATCGGGGACGCCCGCACGGGCGGCGGCAGTGGCAAACCCTGAGCGCAGGGAGTGGCCGGCGAAGTCGGTGGGGGACAGGCCCGCCGCGGCCACCCGGCGCTGGACTATCCGGGCGACCGAGCCCGGATAGAGCCGGCCCGAGCTCACTCCACCGTGCCGGTTGATCGCGCGGAACGCCGGCCCGTGCGTAATGCCGGCAGTCTCCCGCCAGGCGATCCACGACCGGACCGGGCAGGTCGGCCGGTAGGAACCGAAGGTCAGGCCGACCAGCGCGCCGCTTGCGTCCTGGTCGGTCTTGGATCTGCGGATGGTGAGGATCACGCCGTCCGGCGTCTCGGCGATGTCGGCCAGGTCGAGCGCGACGAGCTCGCTGCGGCGCAGGCAGCCGGCGAAGCCGACGAGTAGCAGCGCCCGGTCGCGGATGTCGGCGAGCCGGGAGCCGTCCAGCTCGGCGAGCACCTGGGTGAGCAGGCGGGTCTCCAACGCGTTCTTGCGGTTCGGAGCGGCGCCGTGGGTGCGGCGGATGCCGTCCCAGACGGTCGCCGCCTCAGGGGATGACGCCGGATTGGGGTGGCGGCCCAGCTGGTGTGCCACGGAGATCGCGGCCAGCCGTCGGCGGATGGTGGTCGGCTTGTATCCGGCGTCGGCGAGCGCCGCCAGATAACCGGCCACGGTTTCCGGGGACGCGGGCAGCACCGCCAGCTGCGGCGACTGGTCGGCACACCACGCACCGAAGTGGCGAAGGTCGGTCTCGTAGGCGCGCCAGGTCGAGGGGGCCCGTGCGGCCCGGGCATAGTCGGCCACCCGCTCGACCAGGTCCGGCGAGAGCGCATCGTCGCTATCGAATCTACGGACAGCAACTTCTGAGCCGCCTTCGCTCATATTCGTAACCCACCCTTTCGGCGCCTGGCTGACGCCCGAGAAGTAAAGCTTATCGGGCGTCAGAACGAGAACTGTTTCGTATCAGATTATCGTATCGATACACAACTAAACAACGTTTCAAAACGAAACGTTAAACGATATGGTGCAGGGCGATGCTGGACGCCGGCTGAACCTTCGGCTGCGCCTTCCAGCGACGAGGTGGACAGCATGGGTCGGCTCGCCATGCTCAGCGCGACCCCGCCGCGGCGGGGTGACCAGCGGGGTGACACCCGTATGCCTTCGACGGCCGGCGTGTCCGCTCATTCAGGTTCGGCATGAATATCCCGAATCATGAATATGTCGCCGGGCTGAATGGTGGCTTTTCCGAACCGACATCTGTTTTTCGGTTGTTTTTCGGTGGACCGCTCCACGGCATCCACAGCATCCGCGACGAACGGCCGGCCGGCGGCCACGGAACGGATTGCCGTGCTGATGTTCCCGCCGTGCTAGCCTCCCCCCGTCTCATTGTCACCGGTCCGTTTTTCCAGGAATCTGGACCACCTGCCGAAAGAGGTATCCAGAAATGATGCGCCGTCTCGCGCTTGCCGTAATTGCGGCTGGCGCTGTCACCGGCCTGATCGCAACGCCGGCGTCGGCCAGCAGCACATTCAGCGTCGTGCAGCCTCACCAGAGATATGCCGGCAAAACGTACGGACAGTGGTCGGCAGCCTGGTGGCAGTGGGCGGTCAGTGCCCCGGATCCCGACAGCCCCCTCAACGATCCAACAGGGGAGAACTGCGCCGTCAACCAGAGCGGACCGGTGTGGTTTCTCGCCGGCACCCCTGGGACCAGCAGCCCGAGCTGCACTGTGCCCGCAGGCAAGGCAATCCTGTTTCCAGTCATCACCGCCGAATGCTCCAGCGTGGAGAAAAACGGCACGACTGAGGCGGAGTTGCGCGCCTGCGCGGCGAACTACATCAACCACGCGACAGCCCTGCACGCAAGCGTTGACGGAACCCCGATCGACCTCGGGCCCGCCGGCAGCCGGTTCCGGTTCCAGTCTCCGTTTTTCCGGATCTGCTTCGTGCCGGACAACCCCATTTACCCTGACGGCGGAAAAGGACGGTCAGTCTCCGACGGTGTCTGGGTGTTGCTGCGGCCATTGCCGCCAGGCCAGCATGAGATCAACTTCACTGGGACAATCTCCATTCCCGAGGCCACTCCGCCTGTCAACTTCCAGATATCCGTCAACTATCACGTGACGGTTGCGGATCAGTCCTCCGATTATGAGGAGCCGGAAATCCCTGCCTATTGGCGTTGGTAGTCACCGACGGCCGAGCCGTTCCCGCCGCGGGGTGTCTATGCACGGATGCTGGTCCAGCAGTCCCGTATTGATGAGGAACTGTGCGCCGACGCCGAGGAATGGGCCAGCTACCAGATCGCTGCCGACGCTCTCGGGGCGCGACACGCGTCAGCCATGGCGCTGGAATGGGCAGGACGTGCCGCGGTCCACTCGGTTCTGGTCCGGGATAGCGCGGCCCTCACCGGGTGCCAGCTCACCCTCGACAGCCCTCGACAGTACCGAAGCCCCCCTGGCGCAAGAACCATTGATCATCGGTGGCCCACCGGGGCCATCGGTCAGATCGGGGGGCTGGCGTCCCACGGCTCGGCCGGCCCATGATCCCCTGGAGGCTCCCGCCGATCGATATCAGGCCCATGACCCGCAGCCCAGAGAGTGCGGCACTTCTCGCAGTACAGCGCTGTGCCCTGCCGCCATCCGCCCTTGCCGCCACGCCGGTTACGACGGTGCTCGGGGCAACGCAGCCGCAGCAGGATGGCTCCCGGGTCCGGCTCGGGCTCAGGCGGACGTGCCGCCGCGGCAGCTGTCATGTCCGCACCTTGCCGGTTCCTCCGCAGCGACGGCACGGTTTGTCCTCTTGGCCGTCGAAGCTGGATTCCTCGTCCGATTCGAGAATGGGCCTGGTCTGATAACCAGCGCCACCGCAGTCCTCACAGGTCAGCATGCCCTGGGCGACCGCGTCGTGCGGTGGGCGGAAATCGGCGCCGGCCCGTTTACCGGACCGCCCCGCGCCCCGGCCGCGTCGGTCACCCCGGAACATGGCCACGATGTCACGGTGACGGCTGGGATGCCGGTTGTCGAGTACGGCCTCCCAGCCGCCGCCGGCCCCGTCACCACCTGCCCGACCAGCAACACATATGACGAATATCCCAATGATGGATATACCGTCCGTCGGACATCGCCCATATCCACGCGCAACGCGCGGCGGTGCACACCAGTGACGACGCCGTGCGGCACAGCGCCGAGGCCTCCAGAAGATCCAGGCCGGCCCCTGCGCTGGACAGAGCCCATCGGCCGCACGTCCGCAACGCCGTCGTTTCAGCTCTTGAGGAAGGAGAGCAGGTCGTCGTTGAAATCCTGCTCGAAACGGCCGACCAGCCCGTGGGGCGCGCCGGGTACGACCTTCAACGTCGCGTCTTTCACCAGCGGTGCTGATTTCAGCGCCGCGGCCTGAATCGGAACGATCTGATCGTCGTCACCGTGCGAAATCAGAACCGGGACGTCGATCTTCTGGAGGTCTTCGGTGAGGTCCGTTTCTGAGAATGCCTTGATACAGTCATACGCGGGCTTCAGTCCCACAGTCATGCTCATGAGCCAGAATGCGTCGCGGATCCCCTGGGAGACGTCCGCGCCATCCCGGTTGACGCCGTAGAAGGGGACGCTCAGATCTCGGTAGAACTGTGACCGGTCAGCGCGCAGGTTCACCCGCATGGCGTCGAAGGCGTCGATCGGTGTCCCGTCGGGATTGGCGGCCGTTTTGAGCATCAGCGGAGGTATCGCCCCACGCAGCACGGCGGTCGCGACTCGCGATGTGCCATGGCGGCCCATATAGCGGGTGACTTCTCCGCCCCCGGTAGAATGACCGACCAGCGTCACCTGCCTCAGGTCGAGAGCGTCCATCAACTCGGCAAGATCGTCGGCGTACGTGTTCAGGTCGTTGCCGTCCCAGGTCTGACCTGAACGCCCGTGGCCTCGGCGGTCATGCGCGATGGCCCGGTAGCCGTGGGAGGCCACGAGTTCCAGTTGGTTGTCCCAGGCGTCCGCGGTCAGCGGCCAGCCGTGACTGAACACGACTGGCCGACCAACGCCCCAGTCCTTGTAAAAGATCTGCGTGCCGTCCGTGGTCGAGATGGTGGGCATTGTTGGCTTTCCTTCCCGGTGAGATCGTTGCCACAGTTACCCCGCGTGGGCACGTGACGCGATCAGGAGATCACCGATCCGGCATACCCGAGGCGACGCCCCTCAACCCGAACGATCCAACCGGCCGCTGGCTCCCCCGGTTCGCCGACGTGTTACCGCCCTGACCCATTGTCCCATGGGGTGGCCCGCCAACGAGCGGGCCACCAGCCACGGCCGGCGCATGTTTGAGGAGCTCCGCCCGCCGCGGTCACCGGCCACCACGTCCGCCCAGTTCTGACCGAACCTGATCGTGTCGTTTACGTGCGCCACGAACGCGGAAAATGAGATCGTATAGACCGATCGCACGTGCGGCGGAACTGTGCGGGACGCGACATGTCCGATAATCTGACGAAGGACCATCGGGAGGGTGCGTGCACCGGCGGACGGAAAAATTCGGCGTCACGTTAACCATTCTGGACGATCTGCTGACCCCGCTCGCCGCCGAACCCAGGGAATTCCTTCTCAACCGGGCGCTGGACGAGTTCGTTCAGGATGTCGCCGTCCTGGACGGCGTCGCGGCGACCATGGTGACGGGCGCACCCAGGCCGAAGATCGACGAATCGATCGACGCCGCCGGGACGGCGGTAACCGACAGCGAGTTGATTGTTTCAGGCCAGCAGGTGATGCAGTCCTGGGAGCGGCCGCTCATGCAGGCGCTGGCCCAGGCCGTGACAACGCCTGGCGGCTCGGTCCTGGAGGTCGGCTTCGGGCTTGCGATCTCCGCCGGTTTCGTGCAGGAGATCGGACCCGCCCACCACACGATCATCGAGGCGAACCCGGAGGTCGCCCGTCGTGGGGCCGAGTGGGTAGGCGCGCAGGGGCGGCCCGGTGCGGAACTGGTCCATGGCAAGTGGCAGGACGTGCTGCCGGCCCTCGGCCGGTTCGACGGGATCCTGTTCGACACCTACCCGTTGGACGAAGGCGAGTTCGACGAGTACGTCATGCGCGACGCGACATTCGCCGAGCATTTTTTCCCGCACGCCGCCGCGCACCTGAGGGATGGCGGTGCGTTCACCTACTACTCCAATGAGATCGATTCGATGTCCCGGCGTCATCAGCGGGCATTGCTGGAACACTTCCGGTCCTTCTCGGTGCGGATCGTCGACGGCCTGCGGCCGCCACCGGACTGTCACTACTGGTGGGCACCGTCGATGGCAGTGATCGTCGCCCGCGAACCGCGCCGCTGACGCGTACACGACCGTCGATGCGCGGGTCGCGGTCGCACCCTAGCGGTCGCTGGCGGACGGCGGATGGCTCGTGCTGTCGGTGCCGCCGCGCCGGCTCGCCCGCGTCGAACGGTGCCTGGCCGCCCAGGAGGTCACCGTGCTCGACGCGGAAAGTGCCCTGCTGGCGGGGATGCGCGACTTCTGCGAGCGTCACCGGGTGGCGTGGGCGCTGGTGCTGGAGGCGGACGCGGCCGAGCGGACGTCGCGTGAATGGGCCAGTCTGTCGAAGGTCGCGCAGGCCGGCATGACCGCGGTGCGGGCCTCGGTCGAAGCTGCGGGACCGGCCGTGCTGCTGGTGAACGCCGGTATGCTCGCCCGGTACGACGGTTCGCTGACCCTGTTCGACGAACTGCGCGAATCGGTCCGGACGGCTACCGCCGGCACGGCGGTGCGCACGGTGTGGGTGCTCGTACCCTGGGCCGATGCGGAGAAGCAACCCCTGCTCGACGGCGGCGCCCCGGTACCCCCGTTCGGGAGCCAGTGGCTGGCGCTGTCCGAGGAGTGGATTGCCAGGCATGAGTCCCGGCTTGCCGAGGGGGAGCAGCATGATCGAAGGACAAGCGTCTGCTGGCCGATCTGCGGGTCCGCAACGCTCGACTGCTTCTACCCGCTTCTAGCCACGGGGTCGGTAGACGTCCGCGCGGTGCTCGATCGCGACGACGTCGACTCGGTGGTTGTCGGTGTCAACGCGGTAAATGACGCGGTAGTCGCCTCGTCGCGCGCTGTGGAGCCCGGCGAGTTGGAGCTGGAGTGGCTTGCCGACGCGGTGGGGGCTGGCCGCGAGAGATCCGTAAAGGAACTCGACGACGGCGGTGGCGACCTTCTCGGGCGGTCGGCGAAGGGCGTGTCGAGCGGGCGCGGTGAAGGCGATCTCGTAGGCGTCGGTCACCGGCCGGTGGCGAGACGCAGCGCTTCGTCCTTGGTCAGGACGGTCGTCCCCGCCTCGTCGAGGTCGTCGAGCGCCTCCCGGACGTCGGCCATGAGCTGAGTGCTGCCCATGACGGCAAGGGTCTCCTCGAGCGACTCCAGGTCGTCGACACTGATGACGATCGCCGCTGGTCTGCCGTGCCGTGTGATCACGACGCGGCCGTGCTCTCGTTCGACGCTGTCCACAACCTCCGAAAGGCGGTTTTTCACATCCGCCAGCGACATCTGCTCAACGATCGACATAGCCACAACTATAGCCAAGACTGGCCGTTCCGGCGGGGTCACCGCTGGCCGGGCGGACCTACCGGCAAGCCTCGGATCGCTACCAGGCAGGCATCGGTCATCGATGGCGGCCACTCGGCCGCCAAGATCGCCCGGAACGTCGGCGTCCACGAGATGACGTTGGGAAAGTGGTTGAAGAAAGCACGGGACGAGAGGGATGAGGTCGGGCCGCGCGGCCCTCAGGACGTCGTAGGTCAGTCCCCACGAGGCCATGACGCGGGGCGTGAAGTTCTCCACGAGGATGTCCGAGCGGGAGACGAGCTCGAGGAGCAGCTCCCTGCCCTCCTTGCTGCCCAGGTCGAGGGTGGTGCCCCGCTTGCCCGCGTTGCCGCCGTGGTAGCTCGGGCCCGTCTCCCACCAGAGGTCCTCGCGGAACGGCCGGGCGCCGCGCATCCTCATGCCGTCCGGCCGGGACACGGACTCGACCTTGATGACGTCGGCGCCGAGCAGGGCGAGCACGTAGCCGACGATGGGTCCCGCCCAGAACGCGGTGAGGTCGCAGACCCGCAGGTCCGCAAAGGGGAGCGCCGCCGGTTCGGTCCCGGTGGCCGGCTCTCGCGGGGTGCGGGCGGCCCTGACCGTCGCGGTGTGCTCGCCGGGCGTGGGCGTGGGCGCGAAGTCGCGCAGCGCGAGGCTGCTCCGCGGGAAGCGGTAGGGACGGCGGGACGCCGGCGACGCTGCGGTAGTTGACCTCGTACGCGGAGACCGACCTGCAGGTCGTGCGTCTCGGTGGGCTGCGGGTCCTCGGCGAGCTCCTGCGGGGACGTGAGCCCGGTCCGGCGGCGTCGTTGGGACGCCTCGTCTTCACGGAGTTCGAGCAGCGGCTGCACGCTCTCGCGGTCGAGATCACCGGACGGGCTGCGGTGCTCGCGCCGGGCCGGGCCCATCCGGTCGAGGGTGGGCGGTGGTCGGCGGGCCTGCTCGCCACCCGTGCCAGCACGATCGGGGCGGGGACCGCGGAGATCCAGCGCAACACCATCGCCGAACAGGTGCTTGGCCTCCCGCGGGAGCCGGCGGCATGAGCACCGACGGGGTTGTTGTCAGCACCGACGGCGGCCTGCTCAGGATCGTCCTGGACCGGGCGACGGCCCGCAACGCGCTGCGCGCCGCGACATGCGTCGGATCACCGCCGCCGTCACCGACGCGGTCGACGGCGGAGCCACCCGGGCGATCCTCATCCGATCGGTCGGGCCGCACTTCAGCGCGGGCGCGGACATCGTCTCGGTGAATGCACCCGGTACCGGTGGACTGATCCGGGCGGTCCGTGCCGGCGCGAACCGCATGATCCAGACGTTGTGGGACTGCCCGCTGCCCCTCGTCGTCGCCGTGCAGGGTCGGGCGATGGGCCTGGGCGCTCACCTGGCACTCACCGCCGACGTGATCGTAGCCGGGGAGGGCGCCTCGTTCGTGGAGCCGTTCGCGGGGCTCGGCTTCGCCGTGGACAGCGGCGGCACCTGGCTGCTGACCCGGCGGGTGGGGATCGGCCCGGCCACGCAGGTGCTCCTGCGGGGCAAGCCCCTGGACGCGCGGCGCGGCCACGAGCTGGGTGTTGTCGACGAGGTGGTCGCCGATGCCAATCTCGCGGCGCAGGCGGCCCTGATCGCGGCCGACCTAGCGGCGGGGCCGACGCTCGCCCTGTCAGCCACCAAGGGACTGCTGCGCCGCGGCCTGTCCACCGACCTTGCCGCGGCCCTCGAGTCCGAGCTGGTGGCCGTCGAGCTCACGGTACGCAGCAGCGACTTCAAGGAGGGCATCGCCGCCTTCGGCCAGCGCCGCAGGCCCGAGTTCACCGGACGCTGATGCACCCTCTGCCACCAGATGATTCTCCGCTTCGATGTCGCTCACCGCCGCGCTGTGGGCCGCAGCGGCCCGATCCGACGGCGCGACCGCCCCGGGGCTTCCCACGGGCCGGTCCAGTGACATCGCTTTTCGTGGTCCGGCCCTCCCGCTCCTCCCGGGGACGTGCCGCTCTGCGGGTTTGTCGTCTCACCGGGCGCGGGTAGGTGTGGGCTCGGCGGAAGCGGAATTCGACACCGAAAAGCCGAGGGAGAGCGATGACTGAACGTATGAACGGTCAGAGGGTGAAGGGCGCCGCCGTGTATGCCCAGACCAACGATGCTGCCAGGAACGAGGTTGTTGCCTTTAGGCGTTCCGCGGACGGCAGGCTCGCTCCGCTGGGACGTTTCGGGACCGGGGGCCGGGGAAGCGGCACCCCGCACCTGCCATCACAGAGTTCCGTCATTCTCAGCGACGACGGCCGGTGGCTCCTGGTCACGAATGCCGGCAGCGACGAGCTGTCCCTGTTCTCGGTGGAGGAGGACGGGCCACGGCTCGCCGATCGTGTCCCCTCCGGTGGTGCCAGGCCGACGAGCGTCGCGGTGAACGGCGATCTCGTCTACGTACTCAACAACGGCACGCCGAACATCAGCGGTTTCCGCATCCGGGACGGGAGGCTGACCCCGCTTGAGGATTCGACGAGGCCGCTGAGCGCCGGCAACGCGGATCCGGCCCAGGCGTCCTTCAGCCCGGACGGCCGGACGCTCGTGGTCACCGAGCGTGGGACGAACAGCATCAGCGCCTTCGCGATCGGTGATCGTGGCTACGCCGAAGGCCCGATGACGATCCCGGCCGCCGGGCGGACCCCCTACGGCTTTGATTTCACCCCGCAGGGCTCGATGATCGTGACCGAGGCGTTCGGCGGCGAGACCGGTGCCGCGGCGGCTTCCTCATACACCGTGGCGGGTGCGGGCCGGCTCGCCCCGGTGAGCGGTTCGGTCGGCGACACCCGCAGTGAGGTCTGCTGGGCCGCCGTGACCAGGGACGGCCGCTTCGCCTACGTGACGAACTTCGGCGATGGCACGGTCTCGAGCTACCGGGTCGAGGAGGACGGAAGCCTCGTGCTGCTCGACCCGGTAGCGGGCTCGACCGGAAGGGGGGAGAAGGGCATCCGCGACGAGGCCATCACCCCGGACGGCCACTATCTGTATGCGATCGACACCGATGGCCAGCGGGTCCTCGGCTGGACGGTGGAGTCCGACGGCCGGCTCACCCCGGTCGGCGCCTTCGAGGGTGTTCCGCAGACCGTTGCCGGCCTGGCCGTGAGCTGACCGCCGGGACCGGTCCGGTTCATCCGCGCAGCGGGTCACGCGCGAACCCGGCCATCCCGTCGCTGAAGGCGATCTGCGGTCGGTATCCGAGGATATTGCCGGCGCGGGCGGACGAGGCGGCGATGTGCCGGACGTCGCCGGCCCGATAGGCGCTGGTGATGACGGGCGCGGGTCCGCCGAAGGCCTGGGCCAGCGCGTGCGCCATGTCGCCGACGGTGTGCGGATCGCCGGAGCCGATGTTGAGCGGGAGGAGCCGGCCGGGTGGGGCCGTGTGCCGCAGCGCCTGCAGATTGGCTCGGGCGACGTCGTGGACGTGGACGAAGTCGCGGAGCTGGCCGCCGTCCTCGAAGACCCGTGGTGCCTCCCCCCGCTCCAGTGCGCTGCGGAAGATCGAGGCGACGCCGGCGTACGGGGTGTCGCGGGGCATCCGCGGGCCGTAGACGTTGTGGTAGCGCAGCGCCAGGACGCTGCCGCCGGTCGTGATTGCCCACACGGCGGCGAGATGCTCCTGGGCGGCCTTTGTGGCCGCGTAGACGTTCCTGGGGTTCAGGGGGGCGTCCTCGGTGACGGGCGTCGGCTGAAGCGGGTTGCCGCAGCACGGGCACGGTGCTTCGAACCGGCCGGCGTCAAGATCGGCCGGCCGCCGTGGGCCGGGGCGCACCAGCCCGTCGGCCGGGCAGCGGTAGCCGCCCTCCCCGTAGACCACCATCGAGCTGGCCAGCACCAGACGCCGCACCCCCCGGCGGGCCATGGCGGACAGCAGTACCGCGGTACCGAGGTCATTGTTGGTGGCGTAGGCGGGCAGGTCGTCGAGGTTGACCCCCAGGCCGACCATGGCCGCCTGGTGGCACACCGCGTCCACCCCGTCGAGCGCCGCCTCGACCCGGACCGGGTCGGTCACGTCCGCGACGATCAGCTCGGCACCGTCGTTCACCTCGGGTTTCGTGCGATGCACCGCGGGCAGCACGGCGTCCAGCACCGTGACCTCGTCACCCGCTCCGACCAGCGCGTCGACTATGTGGGAACCGATGAAGCCGGCGCCGCCGGTGACCAGGACTCGCATGTCCGTGACGTTAACCGCTCCGGAGCGACCCGGATCTTACGAGCCGAGGAACAGCTTCCGGGCACAAGGACTATCCAGGCCTGCTCAGGGAACCTGTTCAGGCGGCGGGAAGCGCGACGACGAAGCGGCAGCCGCCCTGGCGGTTGTGGACGGTGACGTCGCCGCCGTGGGCTTCGACAATGCCCCGGACGATCGCCAGCCCGATGCCGGACCGTACCCGAGGCTGGTGGGGGTGGTCGCCACCGCCGGGGGTACGCGCGGTCTCCCCACGGAAGCCGAAGTCGAACAGACGGGGCAGGTCGGCGGCGGGGATCCCGCCGCACCGGTCGGCGACCGCGAGTACCGCCCGGTCGGCGTCCGCTCCGGCGGTGACCTCCACCGTCCCGTCGTCGGGGGTGTGCCGGATGGCGTTGACGAGGAGGTTGGTGAGCATCCGCCCCACCTCGGTCACGTCGACGTCGACGTATACGGCGTGGTCGGCGCTGCCGGTGACGGTCACCCCTCTGGCGCGTGCCATCGGGTCGGTGGCGGCGATCGCGTCCGACACGACGTCGGCGAGACACACCTTCTCCAGCGTCAACTGAAACGCGCCGGCCTGCAGCCGGGCCAGTTCGAACAGGTCATCGACCATGCCGGTCAGCCGCTCGGCGTCGGCGAGCATCAGCCGGTGGTAACGGGCCGTCGTCTCGGCGTCCGTCACAAGGCCGTCCTGCAGGGCCTCCGCCGTCGCCCGGATTCCCGCCAGCGGGGTACGCAGGTCATGGCTGATCCAGGCCACCAGCTCACGCCGACTGGCTTCCAACGCGCGCTCGCGGTCCCGCGCCGCCACGAGGCGCACATGCGTGGCGTCCAGGGTGCGGGCCAATGCGGCGAGCTCGGCCGTCGGAACCCGGCCCGCATCATGATATTCCAGCTCACCGAGGGTGGCGGCTGCCCGGGTGAGTGTTCCGGTGGCGGCGACAACCGGCCGCCCCAGCCATACCGCAGCGGCGGTGGCGACCACTGCCGAGACCGCGACCACGATCAGCACGACCTGCAGATCGTGGTCGGACAGGAACATGGCCCGTGCGGTGCCGGCAACGCCCACCGCCACCGCGACCACCGGTACGACCGACAGCGCCGCCGTCGTGGCCCACAGCGGCCGTCCCCGTAACAGGCGCAGCAGTGGCACCCCCGTCAACGCAGCCGCAGCCGAGCAGGCGAGCGCGATCCCGGCGACCTGCAGTTCGGCGCTCATGACGGCGTCTCGTCCGCCGGCACCGGTGGCGTCGGATCGTAGCGGTAGCCGACGCCCCACACGGTGACGAGCATCCGGGGGGCGGTCGGATTATCCTCGATCTTCTCCCGCAGCCGGCGGATGTGGACGGTGACGGTCGAGGGGTCCCCGTAGCTCCACCCCCACACCTGTTCCATCAGCTCGACGCGGGTGAAGGCACGGCCGGGATGGCGCAGCAGGAACACCAGCAGATCGAACTCACGCACCGTGAGGCCGATGATCACCCCGTACCGGGTGGCGGTGCGGGCGGCCGCGTCCACGACGAGGGTGCCGGCGCGCAGCATGCCGGACTCCGGTGGCGACAGTTCGTTTGCCCGCCGCAGCACGGACTGCACCCGCAGCGTCAGCTCGCGCGGCGAGAACGGCTTGGTGACATAGTCGTCGGCGCCGCATTCGAGGCCGGCGATACGGTCCGCCTCCTCACCCAGCGCCGTCAGCATGATCACTGGAACCGGTCGACTTTCCCGCAGCTGGCGACAGACCTCGATGCCGTCGAGGCCGGGAAGCATGAGGTCGAGCACGACAAGGTCCGGGATGGCGGTCCCGGCCACCCGCAACGCCGCGGGCCCGTCCGCGGCGCGGTCGACGTCGAAACCGGCGTTACGCAGATACCGGTCGACGACCTCCGCCACGGTGGCGTCGTCGTCGACCACGAGAACACGGGCCATCCGGTAACGATAAGAGCCGGCCAGCCAACCGGACCCGCCCGGGCGACGGATTTCCCCGTTCCGTAATCTTCCGGCGTCGAACCGCCGCGCTCTTCCTCGTTCCGTAAGGGTCGATCACATCCCCGCCCAATTACAGTCCCGATCATGCTTACGCAATGTGACAGTGGTGGGGCCTCGGTGGACGTGGTCCTGCCCTGCCTGGATGAGGCCCGCGCGCTGCCCTGGGTCCTGGAGCGGATGCCACCCGGATACCGGGCGATCGTCGCGGACAACGGCTCCCACGACGGATCACCCCGGATCGCGCGGGACCACGGTGCGGTCGTCGTCGTGGTGCCGGAACGGGGCTACGGCGCGGCGGTGCACGCCGGGCTGCGGGCCGCGGACGCCGAGGTGGTCTGCGTATGTGACGCCGACGCCTCGCTCGACCCGGCGCACCTGCCCCGCCTCGTTACCGAACTGCTGGCCGGGCGGGCCGAACTGGTACTCGGCCGGCGGCGTCCCACCTCGGTGCGGGCGTGGCCGCCACATGCCCGCCTCGGCAATGCGGTCGTCGCCGGGCGGCTGCGCCGACGCGGCGTCCCGGTCCGTGACCTGGGTCCGATGCGGGCCGCCCGCCGTGCGGACCTGCTCCGCCTGCCCATCGCCGACCGCCGGTTCGGCTACCCGCTGGAGCTCCTGCTCCGGGCCGCACAGGCCGACTGGCGGATCATCGAGACCGATGTCGACTACCACCCCCGGATCGGCAGATCCAAGGTCACCGGTTCGCCGCTCGGCACCGTCCGCGCCGTACGCGACATGTCCGCACTGCTCGCGAGCCTGCGGTGAGACTGCTCGTGGTGGCGAAGGAGCCCGTGCCCGGTCGGGTCAAGACCCGGCTGACGCCACCGTTGCGCCCGGCACAGGCGGCGGCCGTGGCCGAGGCCGCGATCGCGGACACGCTGGCCGCGGTCGGCGCGCTGAGCCGCAGTCCCGGCTTCGGCTGGCTGCGGCCCGTCCTCGTCCTCGATGGCACCGTCGGCCCGTGGCTGCGGACATCGATCGCGGTGGTGCCGCAGGTGTCCGGACCGTTCGACGCCCGGCTCGCGGCGGCCTTCGACGACAGCGCAGGCCCGACACTGCTGATCGGGATGGACACCCCGCAGGTGACACCGGCCCTGCTGGCCGACGCGTGCCACGCGCTGCGCCACGCCGACGCGGTGTTCGGCCCCGCCGCCGACGGCGGCTGGTGGGCGCTCGGCCTACGACGTCCCGACGGCACGTTGCTGCGTGGCATCCCGACGTCACGCCCGGACACCGGTGCACGGCAGCGTGCCCGCCTGTCCCGGGCCGGCCTTCGGGTCGCCACCCTGCCGGTGCTGCGGGACGTCGACACCGCGGCCGACGCCCAAGCGGTCGCACGGCTCGCACCGGACGGACGGTTCGCCGCAGTGGTACGGCAGACCGTGACACCCCGGAGCAGTCCGACGGCGGTCCGGTGACCGGCGGTCGGTCGACGACGGCAGCCATCCACCGCTGGTGCCCCACGGCCGTCTACGAGGCGGCGCTGCGGTCCGTCGACGGACCGCTGTGGGTACGCCATCCGGACGGACGTCGTGAACCGGTTCCGGTGGACCAGTGGCGTGGTGGGCTCATTCCGGGCGACGCGTCCCTGCTTCGCCGTTGCGACGGGCCGACCCTCGACGTCGGTTGCGGCCCTGGTCGGCTCACCGTGGCGCTCACCACCCGCGGGGTTCCCGTGCTTGGCATCGATGTGGCCCCGTTCGCGGTGCGCCTCGCCCGTCGTGCCGGTGCGGCGGCGCTATGCCGCGACGTCTTCGGCAGGGTACCCGGTGAGAGACGGTGGTCCGCGCTGCTCCTCGCCGATGGCAACATCGGGATCGGCGGCGACCCGGTCCGGCTGCTGGCCCGCGTCGCAGGGCTGCTCGCCCCGGCCGGCCGGGTGCTCATCGAGCTCGGGCCGCCCGGGACGCCCACCGGCCCCTCGCTGATCCGCCTGGAAGGGCCGGACGGGCGGATGTCGAGGTCGTTTCCCTGGTCGCTGGTGGGTACCGAGGGGATCGCCGGCCTCGCCGCGACCGCCGGCCTGCACGTTACGGAAATGTGGTACGACCCGGGGCGGCACTTCGCTGCCCTGGGCAGATGTCGGTGAACCTGTCTGTAGAACCACTGCGTACCGCGCCTGCCCGGCGAGCTGACCGCGGGTCGAGGCGAGGGGCGAAGCGCGGGTCGCAGTCGGAGCTGATGGACGTTGTCATCCGGCCGGTGGACCGGATGCGCTTACGTGACTGCGCCGCGCCCGCCGGACGCGGACCGCGCGGACCGCGATGACAGCTATGGCGCAGGCCCACACCAGGCCGAGGACGATCGCGAGGTTCCGTCCGTACGGCAGCGGGTTCACCGACGGGTTGTCCGCCGGGCCGCCGTAGCCACGCCACAGTGGCAACGACGCCAGTGCGACCGCACCGCTGATCAGCAACGCACCCTGCAGCACCGCCCGGAAGGGCGCCGGGACCAGCCGGGTGAGCACGAGACCCACCGCCATCGTCACCGGGACGACCAGCAGGTCGTGGACCAGGATCCCGCCGACCAGCCACTGCGCCGCGTTCGGCGGGTTCGTAGCCGACCGCATCCCGACCAGCCCGTGGACGCCGTAGCCGATCGCGGCCAGACCGGCCGCGGCCGGACCGCCGCGCAGGACGGCCGTGGTCACCGCGCGGACGGCGCGGTGGCGGCCATTGTGATCCCGCCGGTCAGCCTGATCAGCCTGTGCCTGCCCGTTCACAGCATCACCACCCGGTGTACCCATTTGGTCTGCAGCACGCCCGGCCGGTTCGGTGCGATGAGCCGGGCCGGGTATCCGTGGTCGATGTCCAGGTCGGCCCCGTTCAGGCCGGTGGCCAGCAGGGTCAGCGGGTCCCGGGCGTGCGCCGGGTTCACCTCGCTGGTCCGGTAGGCGCCACCGGCTTCCAGGGACTCCACACGCACCGTCGCCTCCGCGGGGATGCCGGCGGCGTCCAGCAGGTCCCGCAGCCGTAGGCCGTGCCAGGTGGCGTCCGCGGCCCAGCCCTCCACACAGGTGATCGGCAGTCTCGACGTGTGCTGGGGGAACCCCCGCAGCCCGGCGAGGGTGAGGGCGAACGGGCGCGGGCCGACCACCTCCAACCGGTAGCCCGCCGCCCGGGCGACCGCGGTCACCCGGGCGGCGGCCGCGGTTCTGTTGACCGGCAGCCGCTGCGGGCCGATGTCTGGCCGGCGCGGCGCGAGCAGGTCGAGCCCGGACAGGCCAGGCACCCACTGGCCGGCGGTTGTCGTCACGATCACCCCGGCGGCGCTGGCGACGGCGACGGCAAGGCCACGGCGGGACAGGCCGCCGCCCGGCTGTTCGGGAGCGCTCACCCGGTCGGTCAGCCGCGACCGTTTGCCTCTGCGGCGGCCGACGTTCGCCCGCACGACCGCGAGTTTCGCGGCGATGTGCACTCCCAGCGCGCCGATTGTGATCCAGGCGACCCAGTAGTGGGTCACCGTGAAGAAGAACCGGAACCGGTACCACTGCGCGATGTTCGCGATTCCGGTGGCCAGCTGGAACACGGCCCCGGCGACCAGCGGCACGATCGAGAGCCGCTCCAGTGCATGCGCGACCGAACGGACCGGCGGCCACTCCCACAGCCGCGGGTACACCGTCCACAGTTTCGCCAGCAGCAGCGGGACGCATGCCAGCCCGGTCGTCACGTGCAGGCCCTGCGTCAACCGATACAGCGACACCGGGCGGGACGGCCAGACCAGCCACGACGGCGGATGCTGCATGGCGTGTGACACCAGGCCGGTCAGGAAACACACCCCGAAGGCGACCCCGAGCCACATCCCCAGCAACGAGGCCACCCGGGGGTCGTGCAGGCGACTGGAAAACGCGTCCGTGCGCAACGGCCCGCGGCGCAGGACCGTCGGCGCTTCCCGAAGCCGTCCGGTGAACAGCCGGATGAACGGTCGCATGTACGCACGGTAGGTCGCCGTCACCGCCTCCGCCGCTGGTGAAGCCTTACGGAACGGAGAAGCTCCACCGCGGTACGCCGGGGCCGGCCGGCATGTCTGTCAGGCTCGGCCCATGCCCGCCCCCGTCCCTGTCGCCGAACCGCTCGCCGGGACCGTCCATGCGTACGGGATCCGCCGTGCGCAGGCCGTGGCGGCCATCGCCCGACGTCGTCGGCGTGACGGGCGGAGTCTCCCGACGCCCGGGGATGGCGGCCGGTGGGCCCTGGTCGCAGCGGTCGTCGGGCTGAGCGGCGTCCTCGCCACGCAGGCGGCGATCCTGCTCCAACCCGGCTACCTGCCCGGCCGGATGACCGTGCTCTACCTGACCATGCTCTGGTGGGTGACCGGGACAGCCGGCGCGGCGTGGCTGATCCGGGCCGCTCCCCGCCGGCTCGCCGTCGGCCTGCTGCTCGCCGGCACCGTCGCGATCCACGCTGTGGCGCTCACCCACGGCCCCCAGCTGTCCGACGACCTCTACCGCTATATCTGGGACGGCCGCGTGCAGGCCGCCGGCATCGATCCCTACCGCTACGGTCCTCTCGCCCCCGAACTCGCCCACCTGCGCGACGACTGGTTGTTCCCGGACCCGGCCGGGTGCGCCGCCATCCACCGGGGCCCGCACTGTATCCGGCTGAACTACCCCGACGCGCACACCATCTACCCACCGGTGGCGCAGGCATACTTCACCGCCGTGCATGTCCTGCCCGGCCCGCCGCGCGAACACCGGATGCAGCTCTACGCGTCCCTCGCGTCGCTCGGGCTGGTCATTCTGATGATGAGGGTGCTGGCGGCGCAGGGCCGGGACCCCCGCTACGCCGCTTTCTACGCGCTCTCGCCGCTCGCCGGGCTCGAAACCGGCTCCGACGCGCACGTCGACGTCCTGGCCGCGCTGCTCGCGCTCAGCGGCATCGCGGCTCTCAGATCGCGGCGGCACGCCGGATCCGCCGCGGCCGGACGAACAGGCACGGCCGGAGAATCCGGTGTGGCCACGGAACCCACCCGCCGCCGTGCGTCGCTCGCCGGAGCGCTGCTCGGCGCGGCGGTGGCGGTCAAGCTGTACCCGGCGCTGCTCCTCCCGGCGGCCGCCCGGCGCCGCCCGATCACTCTGGTCGGCACCGCCGTCACGGTCATGGGACTCTCCTACCTGCCTCACGTCCTCGCCGTCGGAACTGGAGCCCTCGGTTTCCTGCCGCAGTACCTGAAGGTCGAGGGATATGCCCAGGGGGGTCGGTTCCTGCTCCTGTCGATGTTCGGCATTCACGGTGCCACGGCCAAAGCCGTTGCGGTGTCGCTGCTGGCCGTGGTCGCCGTGGTGGTGCTGCGCTCCGATCCGCGCCGGATCCCCGTGGAACGGGCGGGGTTGTGGCTTGTCGGGGCGGCTTTCCTGGTCGCCACCCCCGTTCAGCCCTGGTACGGCATCCTGCTGGCCACCCTCGCCGTGGTCGCGGGACGGCTGGAATGGCTGGCCGTCGCCGCCGCCGTTCACCCCGTGTACGTCTCCCTTTTCACCGGTCCACCGGGCGACGCCCGGACGCTACAGGTGTCCTCCTACGCCGTCGCCGGGCTCGTCGTGGTCACCGCGGCCGTCCTCCGGCGACGGGGAAGAACGCGATCGCGTCACCCGGGAGCATGCCGGCGGCCCCGGCGGAAGAATTCGACGGCGTCGGTGACGGAGGTGACGCTGTCCCAGGTGAGGTAGGCGGTGAACGAGGCGTTCCAGAGCTTGGGCCGTCGGCGCCGATCCAGCAGGCATCGTGGTCGATCGTCATCTGGACTCCTACGTCGTGGGGACCGTGCTGGTGTTGAGCCCATCGGCGCCTGTCACGTCCCACATCTGCCCGATGGGCTGGCGGTCCGGGTCGGCCAGTGCGTGCAGGCTCTGCGGGTCGGTGACGACGGATGCGAACCGTCGCGCGCCGTCGTCACGGCCGATGATCCAGCCGCGGGCGGGCGTGCCGGCCCGGTCGTGCTCGACGGTGAAGGTCTCGATCCGCCCGCGGCCGGTGACGGCGGAGGCGTACCCGGGGACCGGCGCGGTCGCCGACGGGACGTGTGCCGGCTCAGCCCAGGGCCGTGGCGGCCTCGTCGGTGCGATGACCATCGCATGGTGTTTGGTGAGGTACTCGCCGTTGGCGTAGACCAGCGTCCGGCCGCACAGGCGATGCGCGGCGACGATCGCGTGCAGGGAGTAGTCGTTCGCCGGTCCGCCGAAGGATTCCAGGCCGCCCGTGATCGTGAGGGGGCGTTCCTTGAGGATCGCGTCCAGCGCGCTCAACAGTGCGGCGGGGACGGCATTGTGGGCAGCCTGCGCGATGAGCTCGCAGGGCTCGCTACCGTCGCCGCGGAGGTCCGCGGCGCCGACGATCACAGGTATTCGGGGCGCGGTCAGGGACACGCGGTGAACGTATTTCGGCCGGGGACCGCATGCGTCCGGTGGAATCCGATTCTCAAGCGGGGCGCCTCCCGGGTGCCCGGCTCCGGGTCGCCGGTCAGGTTGTCGATCAATTCCCGCCCGGTATCCGGTCATGGTGTGCGGCGGTGGTACGGGTGCGCCGTCGCGCGCTGATCGGGTTATGCGAGCGGTACCCGAGCCCGCTCGGTCACGTGCCGCTGAGGGCCTTGAGGGAGAGATGCCAGCAGAACGGCGAAAACCACGTCGGGAGCGATCATCCTATCGGAGTGTCGCTACGACCGTTTGAACTCGCCCAGGCCGGGTCCGACTGGTTATCGATCACGCATAGGGTGGTACGCGGAGCAGGCAGCGACCAGACACGCTACGAAGAGGGAGAGCCGATGGTGCGTCGGTTCAACACGGCCGGCCCGTGCCTGCCCGCCGAACATTACATGATCCCAGCGCTGTCCCGGCTGCCGGAGGCACCCGGCCTAGTCGATCTGAAAGCTTACTTCGTCGTGCACGCGCCGCGCCAGACGGGCAAGACGACGGCACTACGCGCGCTCGCGCGTGAGCTGACCACCCAGGGCCGCTACGCCGCGCTGCACTTCTCCTGCGAGGCGGCCCGGGCAGCCGACGATGACTACGGCTCCGCGTCCCGCACCATCCTCAGCCGGATCCGGGCAGGCGCACAGGACTCACTGCCGGCGCCGTTGCATCCACCGCCCTGGCCGGCGGTGCCGGACGGCACACTGATCGTCGACGCGCTGCGCGCGTGGGCGCACGCGTGCCCTCGGCCGCTGGTCTGTTCTTCGACGAGATCGACGCGCTGCGCGGCCAGTCACTCCTCAGCGTCCTGAGCCAGCTCCGTGACGGCTACAATAGCCGCCCCGCACCGTTCCCGTGGTCGGTTGCGCTCTGCGGCCTACGCGACGTCCGCGACTACCAGACCGCCGCCGGGGGCGACCCGTCCCGGCTGGGAACGTCCAGCCCGTTCACCATCAAGCTGGAGTCGCTGCGGCTCGGCGACTTCACTCCGGTCGAGGCCGCCGAGCTGTACAGCCAGCACACCGCCGACACCGGCCAGTTTTTCGCCCCCGGAGCCGTCGGCCACGCCTACGAACTGACCGCTGGCCAGCCATGGCTCGTCAACGCCCTCGCCCGCGAGGTCATCGAAAAACTCGCCGTTCCCGTGACACAGCCGATCACGGTCGAGCACCTGGAGACGGCCAAGGAACGGCTCATCCTTGCCCGGGCGACCCACCTGGACTCGCTCGCGGCCAAACTCACCGAGCCGCGCGTCCAGAAGGTCCTCGGCCCGCTGCTGGCGGGCGACATCCTCGATCTGGAGCCCTATGACGACGACGTCAGCTACGTCCGGGACCTCGGCCTCATCGCGCCGGACGCGCCAGTCCGCATCGCGAACCCGATCTACCGCGAGGTGATCGTCCGAGTCCTGGCCAGCCGGATCCAGGAAAGTGTCACCGCCGATCCGCGATCCTTCGTCCGCCCGGACGGCACCTTCGACCTCCCGAAGATGCTCACCGAGTTCGTCGACTGGTGGATCGAACACGGCGAGTTCCTCACCCGCCGCGGCTACTACGACGAAGCATCCCCACAGCTGATCTTCATGGGCTACCTGCAGCGCGTCGTGAACGGTGGCGGCTACGTGGAACGTGAATACGCCGTCGGCTCCGGCCGTATCGACCTGAACATCCGCTGGCCCCACACCACCCCCGACGGCACCCGCCACGTGCAGCGCGAGGCCGCCGAACTCAAGGTCTGGCGCGAGGGCAGGCCCAACCCGCTCAACCAGGGCCTGAAACAACTCGACCGCTATCTCGACCGCCTCGGCCTGGGCAGCGGCACCCTGCTCATCTTTGACCAGCGCCCCGACGCCCCTGACATCGACAAACGCACCGCCCTTACCACCACTACCAGCCCTACCGGCCGCACCATCACCCTCCTCACCGGCTGACAACACGCACGGCTGCCGGAGCAGGGAGAAACCAGCGCGGCCGTACATCTGACGTTTGATCAGTTTCGTCGTGGTGTTGATGCCTTCCATGGGGCCGTTGCTGGAGGGCAGGGCCAGTCCGGCGACGAAGGTATGCAGGGCGGGCAGGTCGTCACCCGGTACATTCTTCATCCACATGTCGAGGTCCTCGCCGCGGCGCTCGGTGAGCAGGATGGCGAACGCGCGTACCCGGGCGGCCAGGACGGTCATCTGCGGGCAGCTCGCGACCAGGTCACCCGAGGTGCCGCAGCAGGTCGGCGGCCTGCTCGCCAGCCAGCTGGCCAGTCGACGCGGGGACAGCCGGCGTGCGGGGTCGGCGCGTCTCTGGCTGAGGGAGCGCACGAGCAGGGTGGCACTACCCGGATAGCCCTGCTCGCGGATCTCGGCCAGCAGGCGGGTGACCGCCACGGCGGGCTCGGCGGCGCAGATGGTCGCGTTAGGGGTCGACCAGCGTGTGGCGGGACGCCGCAGGGCCTCGGCCGGCTCTGCGCCCGGGCATAGCGCGTGACGGTGCCGCGCGACCAGCCCAGACGGCGGGCGCACTCGAGCAGTGCTGTCATACCCAGCGTAGGACGTCGATCCGTCGCGGCACGACCACCCGAACCCCGGGCTGCCCGACCGCCAGGCCGCCACGGTGGCGGCCTGGCGGTCGGGCAGCACATCGACGCGCCGGTGGCTAACGGCGTCGATCAGCAGGGTTGCGTACCGGCGGCCTCGCCGCAGCGCACAGTCGTCCATGCTGAGTACCTCCGGGACCGGCCCGGCGGGAACCGACAGCGCCATTGCTTGACGCCGAGGCTCGTCGCCTTGGCGAGGTATTGGTTCAGAGCCTGCTCAGGCAGGATGCTGATGATGCAGTCGGCGTTTTTCGCGTTGCTGACCGTGCTGCTGAAGTCCGTCGTCGTGACGGGCACTTTGACGGTTGTGTCGACCGTCTTGTTCGACGCCGCGAGGCCCATCGTGACGAACGGCGCGAGACCAGCCGCCGCCGGCAGGTCATAGGTGACGATGTCAGTCTTGGCGCACCGCTGGCCGGCCTTTGTGCCGAGCGCGGCGAAACCGATCGGCCCGGGGACCAGCGGATAGGAATTCGTGTCCGAATACTCGCTGCCCGAAATCGCATTGGCCGCCAGATAGGGAATCTTCGCCGCGCCGAGAATCGGCAGGACGGAATGATGGTGAGGACGGTGATCGGCGTCCCGGTCGCGGTGCTGCCTGCCGAGGTTGTGCTGGTGGAGCCGGTCGTTGACGGCGTCGAGCTGCCGCAGGCCGCCGCCGCGAGGGCGACACCCATGACTAACGCGGCACCGCGGATGGTCCTGGACCTCGCACGCACTGTGATTCTCCTTCCGTCGCCCGAAACTGGATGCCCTGACCGGATGGCAGCGCCGCCGAGCGAACGCGCTGACGGTATTGCGTCCGGTGTGACCTCGGTCATGGTCCGCGGCAGCAGAAATAGCGTTCTCACGTCAGCACCGAAAAAATCGGACAGAACGCCCGCGTGCCCAGGGCGGCACTCGGCGCCGCACCGCGTCGCGGGACCCGGGTTCTGGACGTTCTGTGCCAGCTCCCTGGATACCGTCCACCGCCTCCAGGCTTCGTCGCGGGACGCTGGCACGGCTGTCAGGTCGCGGTCTGGCCGTCGATCGTTTCGCGGAGGATGTCGGCGTGGCCGGCGTGCTGGGTGGTCTCGGCGATGATGTGGATCAGTACCCGGCGGACGCTGTGCCGCGCGCCCGGCTCGTGCCAGGGCGCTTCCGGCAGTGGCTGCGTCACTGACAGGTCGGGGATGGCCGCGACGATCTCGTCGGTCCGGGCAGCGGCCCGCTTGTAGCGGGCGACGATCCCGGCCATCGTGTCACCTGGCAGCATCTGGAACTCGTTCTGGCGCTTGATGGCCCAGGCCGGGTACTCACGTGCGGTGCCGGTCATGAACTCCTCCCAGGTGACGCCGTCGGGCAGCGCGTAGTTCATCGCCGACGGCCCCTCGAGGACGAAACGCATCCAGCCTTCCTCAACGGCGGCGACATGCTTGATCAGCCCGCCCAGGCACAGGGCACTGGCCGTCGGGCGTTCGCCGGCCTGCTCGTCACTGAGACCGCGGGTCGTGTTGATCAGGCTGGCTCGGGCCACGGCGAGTTCGGCGAGCAGGTCGGCCCGCTCCGCGTCGAGGGCTACGGGCTGTGTGGTCATCATCGTGATCGGCCCCTTCTGGGTCGTTGCCGTTGTCGGCTGTGACCACCACGGTCGTCCGGGAAGCGGTCAGTTTCTGGCCTCTTCTTCAGGCAATCTCATGGGCATGCCGACGACGTCAGCGCGCCTGCTCGCCCTGCTCTCGCTGTTGCAGGCGCGCCGGGACTGGCCAGGGGCGCTGCTGGCCGCGCGGCTCGAGGTCAGCCCGCGCACGGTGCGCCGCGACGTCGACCGCCTCCGTGAGCTGGGCTATCCGATCCGGGCCACCAAGGGTCCCGACGGCGGATACCGGCTCGATGCCGGGGCGGAACTGCCACCGCTGCTGTTCGACGACGAGCAGGCCGTTGCCCTGGCCGTCGCGCTCCAGCTCGCCGTCACGTCCGGTGCCGGCATCGAGGAGGCGGCGGCCCGCGCACTGAGCACTGTCCGGCAGGTCATGCCAGCGCGGCTGCGCCACCGGGTCGACGCGCTGCGGCTCACCGCGGTCGAACGCCGCAGAAGCCGGCCCAACCCGCAGGTCGAGCCGGCCGTTCTGGTGATGCTCGGTGCCGCCGTCCATGCCCGGGAGGAGCTGCGCTTCGACTACGCCGTCCCGTCGCGGTCTGGCACAGCCGATGTCTCCCCGCCGCGTCGGGTGCAGCCCCATCACCTCGTCACCTGGGGTGGACGCTGGTATCTCGTCGCCTGGGACCTGGACCGCGACGACTGGCGCACCTTCCGCGCCGACCGGATCAGCCCGCGTCCCCCGGCCGGCCCGCGGTTCACCCCCCGCCAGCTGCCCGGCGGGGACGTGGCCACCTTCGTCGCCCAGCGCTTCGGGGGCTCCGCCGGCCCGGACCGCTGGCCGTGCAGCGGGGAAATGATCGTCGATCTGCCCGCCGCCTTCGTGTCCCAGTACTCCCAGGACGGGATCGTCGAGGAGCTCGGCCCGAACCGCTGCCGGCTCGTCGTCGGCTCCTGGTCGTGGCCCAGCCTGGCCGCCACCGTCGGCCGGTTCGACGCCGACATCGAGGTCCTCGGGCCACCCGAACTCGCGGATGCCTTCGCGACCCTGGCCCGCCGCTACGCCCGCGCCGCCGCCGGACAGCGGGGCGAGGCGCCGACGCACGGGCGGATCGTCCCGACGGGAGGCCGAGGTGCCGGCGATGAACCCGATACCGGAAGGTGACGCGCGACGGCGCCGATCCGACCTCGTCCTCACTGGCGGTGCGGACGAGGTCGGATCGGCAGACCTATCGATCTGCTATTGGAAGACTCGAATCCCTGTCGTTGGCAGAGTAGAGACGTGGTCGACTATCGGCGCCGTGTCCTCGACGGCACGCTGGACGCACTTCAGTCGCATCTTCGCGCTCTGTCGATCCATGGGCCGAAGGCGGTGGGCAAGACCGCGACCGCGATGCGGCGTGCAGCGTCGATCTCAGCCTTCCCAGCCACCGGGGCTGAGCTGGTCGCAGATCGTCTGCAGCGCGGCCGGGTCGCCACAGGAGGCGAAGCCGTTGGCTAGCCCGAGTTTCCGTACTTGCCGGTAACTTGAGTCCGTTCCAGTCATGATCATAGCCGCCGATCTGAGCGCCGAGCAGGCGGGAAGCAGCAGCGTGGAACTGATTGACATCGGCAGCGCACACGCCGCCCGCCCCAGGCGCGATGACCAGGGCAGCCCTTCGGCACTTACACCATGGTCAACAAAGGAGGTCGCCAGACAACGAACACGGCGCCAGCGCTGCGGTGATCTCGTCGAAGAACTGACTGGTCTGGCAGGGCGCCTACCGAATGGATGCCCGTCCTGGCGACCCGGTCCGCTGGCTGGACTGGCCCGCCCGGGGCTCGAGCCCGCTTCGCCCACAGCTCTCCCCGCTGCCAGATCGGCGCGCGCAAGGAGTGCGACCTGCCGCCATACACGACCAGGTCGACCTCACTACGTTCGTCGGGATGCGCATAATCGCCGCGACCGCATCTGCCGCTGCGGAATCACGGTAAGCTACCACCGTTTCATCGTCCCCGCGGTACACCGCTTCGGCCCCTGCCGGGACGCGCCTCGGTGCTTTACCGTAAATCCTTCCCCTCCGTAACTATCCAGATCAGATATGTATACAATGCGGAGATGACAGAAACGCAGATAAACCTCATCGTTCTCTACTGTTCTGACGTGTCTGCCTGCCGCGAATTCTACCGAACGCTGGGCCTGGTATTCGAGCGGGAACGCCACGGCTCCGGTCCTGAACACTATGCGGCCACATTGGCCGGTGGGGCGGTCCTCGAACTATATCCTGCAGGTGGCCGGGAAGTGACCGGACGAATCCGCATTGGCCTTACCATCTACCATAGCGACTTCGATCTGCCCCTGGAACCTGGCAATCACGTTCTTCGCGACCCTGAGGGACGCACCATCGACATCCATGTGGCGGAGAGGACGGAGCCGGCAATAATGATCTACACGGCACTGGCCACATCGATTATCGGGAAGGACGTGGCAGCGACCGTAGAATCCTTCCCGTCCGGAGCGGTCGTCATCGACATCCGCGTTGACGGACACCACGCATCTATCGCAGGGAAACCAGGTGATGCCGAATGGGGAGTGTCCGTTGATCCGCTGCAGGAGCAGGGATTCACCGGTCATGAGAAGGTCGTCTCCTCAGCTGAGGAAGCATTGGCTGTTATCCGAGATGTACTTCGGACCGCGGACGCGGGACAGTGATGAGCAAGGAGCAGGAAGATCCAGGACCGCTCTCCTTACCGGAACGGCTGGCCATTATGTACCACAGGCTGAACGAGCTGCCTCCAGCGACCAGCGCCTACGAGGCGTTGGCGCAGTTAAACGCTACGCTGGAGGCGGTTGAAGACGAGTTCAGCGGTGTACCGAAGAACCCGAATCCAGATCTGAAATTCGACGGCCGGATGTACCCACCACGCGAGGACTTCATCAGGCGCGCTCCCGATGGTGGCCTTATCGCTCTCACGAAGGGAAACAGGATAGAAATCAGCCCAACAGGATCGATTACGATCTACAGCCGGCGAACCAACGAAGTTGTCTACTCACGGGCCGACGACGCCGCAGCGCCACTTGCTCAGGATGTCCCACACCGGCTCGCCGAACTGCAACAAAAGACCACCGCGACGGCCGGCACCCCGCGGGGTGGCAGTCCGCGGGGTGTGGCGTTCCCGTCCCTGCCTCTCCCAGGTGAGGGCACCGCGGTGCCCTCACCTGGGAGAGGCAGGGACGGGTGTCGCCTCTGCGCCTGCCCGTAGTCCGGGCCGCTGACCGTCACAGCACAGAAAGGGGCCGCATGGCATCGCAGCAGGACGGGGGTCCGAACACCGATCCGATCTCCGATGGCCTGCGCGAGCTCATCGATCAACTCTCGCAGGCCATCGGGGGTGTGACGAATGCGCTGATGCTCGCCCCGCAGATCGTCGAGTGGTTCATCCGACGCCAGCGGCATCAGATCGGCCAGGCGGCGCAATCAGACCAGGCGGCAACGCGGCTCGCGACGGCGCGGCGGGCGTTGCGGGAGGTACTGGACCCGGCGGAGGTCGCAGCGCTCGGACTCGGCCCGCTTGCGGCGAATCCATACGCACCCCCTGACCCAGCCGCGGCTGCGCCGGTACGGGTCGATCTCTCCAGGCTCGCCGAGACGTTGGATGACGTCTGCGGGGTAGCGGGGAGGCCGCCGGCGGCGCGCACACAGCTGAGCCCGCAGTTGTAGGCGGCCAGCGCGAGGCTGACGGGGTCACCGGTGAGGCTGCCGTCGGCGATCCCGTCGGCGGCGTCGGCGAGCAGCGCGCACATGAACCGGCCCTGGGCGATGATCGCGTCGGCGGGGTCGAACGGGCTGGCCGTGCCGTTGCCGTCGGCGTCGACGGCCCACGTCGGCCAGGTACCGGCCAGGTACCGGGCATGAACTGGGCGATGCCCTGCGCGCCCACGGCGGAGACCGCGCGCGGGTTGAAGCCGGACTCCTGGGCGAGTTGGGCGGCGAGCAGTGCCGGGCTGAGCGGGGGGCAGTGGTCGTCACCAGCACCGGCCACGATGATCCAGTCCTGGTAGGGTGCGGGGACGGCGGCGGCGCGCAGCGGACCGCCAGCGGTGGCGGCCGGGGTGTCGGTGCGGTCGTGCAGGACGGTGACGGCGAGCAGGAGCGTCAGCGGCAGGCCGACCAGGACGGCGGTCGCACCGGCGGCGATCAGGGTGAGGGCACGGCCAGGCATCGGTGGTCAGCCGCTGGTGGTGTAGGAGTCGACCCGCCACCCGCCGCTGTCGGCGGCCAGCTGGCAGAACACGATCCGGGTCTGGGTCGGGCCGGTCCAGCCGTCGACACCGCGGGGGGTGACGGTGACCCGGACCGCCCGGTACGCGTCGACCAGGCTGTCGGGGGGCGCTTCGGCGGCCAGCACCGTGGCGGTGACGGTGGTGGCGGCGCGGTGGGCGGCCCACTGCGCCCAGCGGGCGTCGACGTCGACACCGTTGATCGGCTGGGACAGGCGGGCGGTGACGTAGGGGCGGGCCCGGTAGTAGGCGGCTCCGGGCCCGGCGTCGATGGCGGTGTCGACGGTGTGGATTGTGGTGGCGAACGCCGCGCACACAGCCGCGGGATCGCCCTGGGGCTGCGACGGCGGGGTGCGCGCCGCTGTCGCAGCCGGGAACACGGCCGGGGCGGGCGCGCGGCCGGTTCCGCCACCGCAGCCGACCACTACGGGCAGTAAAAAAACATGTAAAAGCCACGCTTTTCTCATGGAAAACACAACCCTCACACCATATATCCCTAATAGGGACAATTTTTTCCTTTTCCCTTATTCTGACAGCACATGTCGCAGCTCACACAAGAGGTGATCATCACGTGTCGGTGCTGGCACGCACCGGCCGTGTCGCACGGCCCCGTCACCGGCGCGCGGGCGTGGACGTCGCTCCCGCTCAGCCATTGCTGGTGGTCGCCGGCTGCCACGGTGGCGCGGGAGCGACCACCGTGGCCACGCTGCTGCAACCGGCGATCGACATCGGTGTCGTCGCCGACTGGCCCCGGTACGCGGCCACTCGTGGGTTCGCCGGCCGGCCGCTGGTGCTGGTCGCCCGCGGCACCGTGCAGGCGGTAGCGGTAGCCGGGCGGGTCACCGCCGCCGCCAACGCCGCCCAGCTCCACCCCGCCGGGCTGGTCGTGGTCGCCGACGGGCCGCTGCCCGAGCCGCGCGGGGTCACCCAGCGGCTGCGGCTGCTGGCCGCGCACACCCCCGTCCACCGCCTGCCCTACGTCACCCGCTGGCGTTATGTCACAGATCCGCTGCATGGCGAGATACCCGCGCCGCTGGCGGCCGCGGTTACAGCCGCCCGCAGCGCTCTGAACGCAGAAGGAGACACTCACCCGTGAGCCGGTTTCTGGCCTCGCTGTATCTCGCGGTCGGCGACACTCCCAGCGCTCTGCCCGCCGACACCCCGGCCCCTGCTGGCCAGCCCACACCCGCCAGCCCACCGATCTGGCGGATCCCCAATCCCGCGCCCTCGGCCCCCCAGCAGGTCACCAACGTCACCGACTGGTTCATCGCCCTGGTGAAGTACGGCGGGCTGGTCGCGGGAGTGATCGGCCTGTCGATCTGCGCGATCCAGATGATGATCGGGCGGCGCAACCGGCACGCGATGTCCGCGGACGGCGCGCTCGGGGTGCCCTGGACCCTGCTGGGGGTCTCCCTGATCGCGATGGGGCCGATCCTGCTGTCCACCATCCTCACCCTCGCCGGCTAGGACACGGGGATGGCTGACCGGCGTCGTTTCTCCCCCGGCGTGCGGATCCTGGCCGCGGCCGGGCTGGTCACGGCCGGGATCGCCGTCGGGCTGCTGCTCGGAAGCCGGGGCGGCTCTCCGGCGCCGTCCCCGACCGCGGGCACAGCCGGCGTCGCGCCTGCGGCGAGCGGGCCGGTGGCCCCGGATCCGGGCCTGCCCACCCTGGACTTCTCCGACCTGACCTGGATGGATTTCCACGGCTTCGCCCTACCGGTCTCACCGACCGCGGGCCCGCACATCCTGGCCGACGACCGGGCGTCGGGGTTCGCCCACACCCCGCTGGGCGCGGCCCTCGCCGCAATCAACATCGGTTTCCGGACCGGATCCTCCGTCAGTCCGTTCGTCTTCGAACCCACCATCGCCGAACAGGTCACCGGTGTGGACCAGCCCGCATTGGTAGCGCAGACCCGGACGGACGCGGCGAACGAAGGTGTTCCCGCACGACTGATGGGACGGCTTCCAGAGCCGGTCTTCCGTTTCGTAGGGGTGCGGTTCGACGCGGTCACCCCCGATCGGCTCGTGCTGTATGTGGCCACCGCAGCCGAGGACACCACTGGTACCACCGTCTACGCCGCTGGCCGCGCAGACGTGCGGTGGGAGCGGGGGGACTGGCGGGTCGTGGCCCCACCCGGCGGCAGCTGGACCACGGTCACCACCCGGATCGCCTCCAGCGCCGGCTTCCAGCTGTTTCCCCGAAGGTAGGTAGTCGGTGGCTCTTCCCTACAACCCACTGCTCGATGCAGTCCAACCGCTCTCTCCTGCAGCTCCGCTGGTAGGCGCAGCCGTCAAAGCCGGTGCTGGCGCGGCGGTCGACACGGTCACCGACAACGCGTTGAGTTCGTTGGAGGATGCGCTGGCCAAGGGGCTGGCGTGGATGGTGGACACCACCTCGACCTGGTGGGTCAAGGCCCCCTCGGTCCGGGTGCAGCAGCCGGTCACACCCGGTACGGACCCGGTGAGCGCACCCCCGATCGAGGTGGTCGCCGCGATCCGGGGCTGGATGTGGCCCATCGTGATCACGGTGGCGTTGTGCGGGCTGACGATCCAGGCCGCGCGGATGGCCCTGCAACACAAACCCCAGCCGCTCCTCGACATCGCTCGCGGTCTGCTGATGGTTGGATTGACGACCGGGATCGGGGTCCTCGTCGTCCAGCAGGCCCTGGATGTGGGAGACACGTTCTCCGACTGGGTGCTGTCCACGGACGGCCAGCAGCTGGCGCCCGTGATGAAACACGTCCTCGGGGTAGACAACCAGCATCTCGCCGCCACCGGATTTGTGATCGTCTACTGTCTGATTGCGCTGGTGGTCTCGATCGTGCAGGCAATCCTGATGATGTTCCGGGAGGCCAGTATCCCGATCCTGACCGGGATGCTGGTCCTGGCCGCCGCCGGCGGGTTCCTGCCGTCGACCCGCCGCTGGATGTCAAAGATCGTCGGCTGGCTGGTCGCGATGGTCTGCTACAAGCCGGCCGCGGCTCTGGTCTACGGGGCGGCGTTCAGTTACCTGCATTCCTCGGAGGCGGGTACGGATCCGGTGACCGCGAATCGGGATCGGTTCATGGGCCTGACCATGATGATCCTGTCGTTGGTCGCTCTGCCGGTGCTGATGCGGCTGTTCTCCTGGGCGGCGGGGGAGGCCGGCGGCGGTGGCGGGGGAGGTGCGCTGGCCGGGGCGGCGGCCTCCGCCGGGGTACTGGCCGCTACCGCCGGGGTGGCGTCCCGGTCAGCGGGCCGTTCCGGCGGGCCGGCCGGGGAGCATGCCGCCTACCTGGCCCAGACCGGTCCGGGCGGCCCACCACAGGCGCGGCCGTCCGGTGCTGGCGGGTCCGGGTCGTCTGCCTCGGGGGGTAGTCCGTGGGCGTCGCCCGCCGGGGGCCGGCAGCCCGCCCCGCCCGGGGAGTCTTCTCCCGGCGGGCCGGTGCGGACGCCGCGGGGCGCGTCATCGGCGTCCCCTGCGGCGGGTGC
>NZ_CAKJTO010000039.1:0-43325 GCF_917627405.1 Protofrankia sp. Cj5 | reverse complement strand
TATAACACACCAACGGACGCCGTTCCGGGACTCTACGTGTTATTTTTCTGCGCTCCCTAAGGACAGCACGTCGGCCTCCCGGCTGTGGCTGGCCGCCCGCACGGTCGAGAAACTGGCTGCGGCCCTGCCCAGGCGGACGATCCACACGGTCGGCGATGCCGCGCTGGCGACGAACGACGCATCCTGCCCGCCTCAACGACCTACCTGGACCACCCGGCTACGCAAGGACGCCGGCCCTGCCGGCCACGGAAGAAAGGCGACCGGCTCGGCAGCCTCACCCAGCTCGCCGCCGCCACCCCCTTCACCCCAAGTCACCGTCACCCGCTACGACCGCACCGCGGTCGTGCACGCCGCCGCCCTGTACTGCCTGTGGTGCGCAGTGTTCGGCACCCGCCCGGTCACCCGTCGTGCTCGTCCGCGACACCCCCGACCAGGCCGGCACCTACAACCCGGCCCTGGTCACCACCGACACCCTCACCAAACCCGCACAGATCATCGAGCGGTACGCCGCGCGATGGAGCATCGAGGTCGCGATCTCCGACGCCAAGCAGATCTTCGGCGTCGGCCAAGCCCACAACCGGGCGAAAGCCACCGTCGAGTGCACCGTCCCGTTCGGCCTGACCTGCCAGACCCTCACCACCATCTCGTACACCGTCGCAGGCCACCACACCCATGCCCCCTGGTACACCACCAAGACCCACCCCTCCACCGCAGACATGCACGCCAAACTCCGCCGCGTCCTGATCACCGCCAAATATCAGCTCACTCGCCCGAACCACCGACCCCGGCAGAACTCCATACCCTCCGCCTGGTCTGGGACACCGACGCCGCATAACTGCGAAAGTCAAGTGGTTCTACGTCGTAGAATTAATGTTATGTGACGTTGCATAGCCAAAGAAAAACCTGCTCCACCAAGCGGGGCGACCAGACTCAAGCCGTTGCGGCAAACCAACAGGTAAAAAAGTGAATCAAGTAGGCCAAGCATGGCTGGGCGTCGCCACCATCAACGACGCCCAGCCAACGGGTGACTCCGTTACGCGGTAATTGCCGCGTTGCCAGGAGTTCTCAACACCTTCAGCGAGCGACCTTGAACAGGACGCTGCTCGTCGGGCCGACGCCTGCTCGCCACCATGTCTCGTACACGAGATCGCCCGACGCGGTGTAGATCTGTTGGTCTGCACCGTCGCTGCTCTTGTCGAAGCCAGTGATGTTGTTTTGCGAGATATTGATCAGTGTACTGGTGCCATTATTCGGCCCATTCCACCAGTATTCCTGTACATGGTCGGGAGTGGCCAGGTAGAGCTCATGCACGCCGTTATACACGGTCTTCTTGATCTGAATAGCATTGGTCTGACCTGTTGCGATGATCCCGTTGGTAAGACCTACGCCTGTAGTGCTATTCCAGTATGTCTGCCACGCAGTGGTGCTCGTTCCTGTGTACAGGAGTTGCCCGCCGTCAGAAAGGTTGTCTCCCTTGTCGAGGCTACGAATGTTACCCTGGGTAATGTTTATTACAGTCCCATGGTGCACACCCGTTCCCGGTCGCCACCACAGTTCGTACACGTACGTTGGTGTGGCTACGTAAAGCTGATCCGTACCGTCCGACCCTCTGGATTTGTCCATAGTGACCGGTCCATTAACAACGTCGAGACGGTTGGCGTGAATACCATCTCCACCATCGCGCCACCATACCTCGTACGGTCCGTCACTTGCCAGAACGTACAGACGATGAGTATATCCCACACTGTCCGTCACGGGATCGGCAATGACTTGCCGGACACCGGATAGACCAGTTATGATCTTGTTATGATGAACGCCTTCATTCGGACGCCACCATGTCTCCCAGACACCATCAGGGACAGCCGTATATAGTGACTGCGTAATCCCATTCGGTTCGTTCACCTTGTCGAAGCCGACGATGTTGTCTTGTGAGATATGAATGATTTCCGACTCGTGGGCACCATCTCCGCCGGGGCTCCACCATGCTTCGGTCACCGAAGACTTGGTGGCGGCATAGACCTCACGAGTGCCGTTAGGCGCAGCAGTCCTTTTGACAGAATTAACCACGGGAGGTGGCGGCGGTGCTGCTGGTGAGTCTGCTGATGTGTCGGGCGGGGTGATGGTGTAACTCGGTAGCGGTGCGGACTGCGAACTTGGATTGAGCTCATTGCGCTTGGAGAGCGCCTTATTGGCGATCTCGTTAGCGGAGTCAGCTATCCAGCGGTCTTGATAGGCGCGAGTATGCGAGCTTAGCGGATTGGGTGGCGTCAGCGGCGCAAAGCCAGTGCATACCCCATCCCATGCGTCACACCAGCTACCGACACGCCCAGTCAATTGCATGGGAATGTACGGGGCTCGTGCGCCGAGTGACCCCAGCGCACAGAAAGCATTACCGCGTGACCACGGTGGCCGCATAATAGCATTGCACGCCGAAGTGCGTGGATCACCATATAGCGCCACATAGGCGATGCGACTGAGTGTGTAGCTGCTTACATTGAATAGCGCCGTTCCGACTACCTCGGCACCTTGCGAGTATCCGCCGATGACGATGGATTCCTTAGGGCACTTGGCGGCGCGGTCGTTCAGATGCCTTGCTAGCTCGGCTACACCAGTTCTGACGCTAGCATAGTAGCCCTCCCAGCCGGTTAGAATACCCCAGTTGGTCCAGGCGACGGCGGGGTATTCGCCGGGATTGTTTGCCTTGTTATCTGGGCCGGGTTTGTTGTCCAGATTTCCTAGCTCAGCCCACTGGTTCTCGATTCCAGCATTCGCTATGGCTTGCATAATATAGTGCTGGAAGGAGAGCGCACGAGGACCATTAAATGTTTCCCCCGACCCGCGGGCAAATAGTACGTACACTCCTCCGTTTTTGCACTCTGGTTCCGCTTTAGCCGGGTCAGTAGTTTCAAAAACCGTGACGCCGAGGCTGATAAGAAGTGCAAGGAAGAACGTAAATGATTGCGCCTTCCTTCGCATTGTTCGGCACAAGGAAATCACCTCATCTATCTTTGTTCGGAAATGTTCTACTCCCGCACCTGAGAGAGTTATGCAGAGCTTACCCATCAAGATCCATAACAGCGCCTCGACCAGCATCTCAACCTGCGGCGATACATGATCTAGATCATGTAGGATGGGAGTCCTGAATAAGCCTCACGGTGACGGCACGGTTGCATGCCCTGTAATACACGGCCACCCGCATCCCCCTGGACTGGATTTCACTACGTAAACGGCCGGCGGCGGGTGCCCCCCTTACACCCGCCGCCGAGCACGATAGTCGAGCACGGCCGTGGTTCGGACCCGGATTTTTCCGGGTCCGAACCACGGCCACGGACCGGTAGCGTCGACGTGCGTTGCCAAGAATTTGACTACGAGAGGCCGGCCATAGATTGCCTGTAGATAAAATCTACACGCTGCCCACATCCGAAGCCGGGGTTGAGCGTGGGCTGGTCATCACCTACATCGGCCTGCGCTGCTTCAATATCATCCAGGTCGCGGTGGGTCTACCGCTGATCCTCGAACGCACCGACCGTCGCATGCTCACCGTCGCGTCGCTGAGCCTGCTCCTGCTGGAGGCGGCGGTAGTCAGCCGGCGCATGTGGCGACGCGGGCGGTTCGACGACGCCTGGCTCGGCATTGTCGATCTTTCGTTCGGCGTGCTCTTCCTCATCAGCGTCATGATGTTCGTCGCTGCCGGAACCGCCTCGTCCAGCTGGGGGAACCCGGGTTTCGCCACGACCATCCCGATGGCCGCGGGCGCGGCGATCGTCTTCCGCCACTGGTGGCAGACGCTCGCCGCGGCCAGCCTGCTGTGCGCGGTTTTCCTGGTGACCAGCCTCCCGGCAGCCAGCGACCACGACACGCGCCTCACCACACTCACGAACTCGGTGGCCTATATCGGCTTTGCTGTTCTCGTCCGGCTCGTCGCCGGCTACACCCGAAGGCTCGGCAGGGACGCGGACTCCGCTCGGTCCGCCGCGGTGATGCTCGCCACCGAGGCGGAAAGACTCCGGGTACAGAAGTTGATCCACGACCCGGCATCGGCGCTGGAACTGCTCGCGGCCGACGACCTTGATGAAAACGCCCGGGCTGTCCTACGGCGCCAGGCCCTGCGGCTCGCCACTGAAATGCGCCATTACCTCGGCACCCAGCTACGGCGTTCCAGCGGCATCATCGCCGAGCTTGAGGCCATCGCGGACGAATTCGCCGACCTTGCTCCTGTGCTGAACGCCGACCTCGCCCGCGACACCATTCCAGCGGCCGATGTGGAGGTTGTCAGTCGCGCTGTTCGAACCCTGTTGTTCAACGTCCGTCAGCATGCCCAGGCCCGCGAGGTCGTCATCCATGCCGAGACCGACGGAAACAGCTGGGAGGTGTGCGTCCGCGACGACGGCATCGGATTCGACCCGAACATCCGCCTGGCAGGATTCGGCTTGTCGCAACAGGTATATGCGGCGATCGCGTCCATTGGCGGTCAGGTCGAGATCGAATCGACGCACGGGGAAGGGACATTCGTACGAATGTCGAAGGAGAAGATGTGACGATCACGGAAAACCCTGGCGAGGCGCGTTCACGCCGGATCGGCGTGGTCGACGACGAGCCAGTCTACCGGGACTCACTGCCGCTGCTGGTACCGGAACTGAACGTGGTTGTCGCCGCGAGGACCGTCGAGGAGTTCCTGGCCCTGGCGCCCCGCGTTCTGGCTGCGCGGCCCCATGCCGGCATGTTGGATGCCGTCCTCGTCGATCTCGACCTCAGCGGCAGCGGCGGACGTCCCAGCCCTGTCCACGGCCGCCACGCGGTCGCCGCAGTTGCCGCAGCCGGCTATCGGGTGCTCATCTACACCGGTCAGCGCCGGCCGCTGGTGCTCGCGGGCTGCCTGGGCGCGGGCGCGCTGGGGATCGTCCACAAGTCCGAACGCCCCGCGCGGCTGGTCGACGCAGTCGACGCGATCGCCGCCGGCCGGTTGGTACTCACCACCGCGGTGACCGGCCTCGCCGAGGCGGTCAGCCGGAGCGGAGCCCTGCCCGACCTCACCGAAAGGCAACGGGAGGTCCTGCGGGCACGCGCCCGCGGCGAGCCGTACAGCGGCATCGCCCAGCGCCTCCACATCGATCGGAAGACCGCCGAGGAACACATGAGTGTCGTAGCGCGGAAATTCCGCGACTACCTGCGGGAGCACAGTCCGGCGGACCTGGAACGCGAACTCGGTATCGGCTCCGGCGACCTCATGGAGTGAACGTCGGGCCGTCTGCGAACACTACTTGACCGGATACAACCATAGATCACCCTATCTGCCGGCGGGGCCGCACCGAGCCCTGGTCACCCGGGACCGCTGCCGCAGCCTTCCCTGGCTGCGAGCAGCCATCGGCCTGGTTCGAACGGAAGCCTGCTGTAACACTGAGTGACAGCGACCATGACACCGGGTGGTGGAGGCATCGCGGCACCGAGGATTCGCCCGCGGTTCATGGGCCGTATGACAGCAGCCGGTCGGCCCCCGCCCGCGGCCCCGCGGCGGCACGCCGCGACAGGGGGCGAGCTTGCACTCACCCATCTCGAGTGCTAAACAGGAGCTGGCACTCACCAGCTCCGAGTGCCAAGGCTGAGCGACGAGGCCAGCTGGCCGTCCGTCGCGGGCGTCGTCTTGGCCAGGTCATTGAACAGCCATTCCCCTGGGAGGACCCCGACACCATGCCGAAGATCATTGCCTTCGATGAGGAGGCACGGCGCGGCCTGGAGCGCGGCATGAACCAGCTGGCCGACGCCGTAAAGGTCACGCTCGGCCCGAAGGGTCGCAACGTCGTTCTGGAGAAGAAGTGGGGCGTCCCCACAATCACCAACGACGGCGTGAGCATCGCCAAGGAGATCGAGCTCGAGGATCCGTACGAGAAGATCGGTGCGGAGCTCGTCAAGGAAGTCGCGAAGAAGACGAACGACGTCGCGGGTGATGGCACCACCACCGCGACCATTCTCGCCCAGGCGCTGGTCCGTGAGGGTCTGCGCAACGTGGCGGCCGGCGCGAACCCGCTGGGCCTGAAGAAGGGCATCGAGGTCGCGGTCGAACGCGTCTCGGAGGAGCTCTCCAAGCAGGCCAAGGAGGTCGAGACCAAGGAGCAGATCGCGTCCACCGCGTCCATCTCCGCGGGCGACCCCGCGATCGGCGCGCTGATCGCCGAGGCGCTGGACAAGGTCGGCAAGGAAGGCGTAGTCACCGTCGAGGAGAGCAACACCTTCGGTCTCGAGCTCGAGCTCACTGAGGGCATGCGCTTTGACAAGGGCTACATCTCGCCGTACTTCGTCACCGACGCCGACCGCCAGGAAGCCGTCCTCGACGACCCGTACGTGCTCATCGTCAACAGCAAGATCGCTGCGGTCAAGGACCTGCTCCCGCTGCTGGAGAAGGTCATGCAGGCCGGCAAGCCGCTGGCCATCATCTCCGAGGACGTCGAGGGTGAGGCCCTGGCCACCCTGGTCGTCAACAAGATCCGCGGTACCTTCAAGAGCGTCGCGGTGAAGGCCCCCGGCTTCGGTGACCGCCGCAAGGCCCTGCTCGGCGACATCGCCATCCTCACCGGTGGCCAGGTCATCTCCGAGGACGTCGGCCTCAAGCTGGAGAGCACCACGCTCGACCTGCTCGGCAAGGCCCGCAAGTTCGTCGTCACCAAGGACGAGACCACCATCGTCGAAGGCGCCGGCGACCCCGACCAGATCGCCGGTCGGGTCAGCCAGATCCGTGCCGAGATCGAGAAGTCGGACTCCGACTACGACCGCGAGAAGCTGCAGGAGCGGCTGGCCAAGCTCGCCGGTGGCGTCGCGGTCATCAAGGTCGGTGCCGCGACCGAGGTCGAACTGAAGGAGAAGAAGCACCGCATCGAGGACGCCGTCTCGAACGCGAAGGCCGCGGTCGAGGAGGGCATCGTCGCTGGCGGTGGCGTCGCGCTGCTCCAGGCGTCGGTCACGGCGTTCGAGAAGCTCGACCTGGCCGGGGACGAGGCAACCGGGGCGAACATCGTCCGGCTGGCTCTCGAGGCGCCGATCAAGCAGATCGCCTACAACAGCGGTCTCGAAGGCGGCGTCGTGGTCGACAAGGTCCGTCACCTGCCTGCCGGCCATGGCCTGAACGCGGCCACCGGTGAGTACGTCGACCTGATCGCCACCGGCATCATCGACCCGGCCAAGGTCACCCGTTCCGCGCTGCAGAACGCCGCGTCCATCGCCGGGCTGTTCCTTACCACCGAGGTCGTCATCGCCGACAAGCCGGAGAAGAACCCGGCCCCGGCGGTTCCCGGTGGCGGCGGTGACATGGACTTCTGAGTCCACGGTTCGAGGTTCGGCCCTCCGGTCTGAACTGGTCGTAAGCCAGTCGGTGGTGGGCGCAAAGGGGTGGTCCTGTTTCGGGGCCGCCCCTTTGCCATGGCACGATTAGCACATCAATCACCATGCGCGATGGGCGATTGCGACCGGCAAGACTTGTGGGAGTGTGCACAACATGACCCAGACCATGCCACCGGCCGGCTGGTACCCGGATCCCTCCGGCCAGCATCCTTTTCGCTACTGGGACGGCGGGTTATGGACCGACCAGGTGAGTAGCACCCAGCCGGGGGCGTCCGCTGGAGTGCCCCCACAGGGCTGGGGAAGTCCCCAGGGTTACCAGCCGGAACCTGTCCGGACCAACTACACCCCGGATCGGATCCGGCGCCAAGTGCGGGAAGGGGCAGGCCTGAGCCCCGTCCACAGCGGACAGGGGACGCTCTTCACCGAACCGGTCCTCGTGGTCAACCAGAAGACCAAACTCATCGAGCTGACAAACGAGTACGCGGTGTTCGACCAGTCCGGTAACCAGATCGGATCGGTCGTCGAGGTCGGTCAGAGCACCATCAAGAAAGCGGTGCGATTCGTCAGCTCACTCGATCAGTTCTTCACCCACCGGCTCGAGGTCCGCGACAGCGCCGGAGTTCCGCAACTCGTCCTGACCAGGCCGGCGAAGCTCCTCAAATCGAGGGTGATCGTCTCTCGGCCGGACGGAGCCGAGATCGGTGACATCGTCCAACAGAACGTCTTCGGAAAGATCCGCTTTGCCCTGCAAAGCGCTGGCGCCCCTGTCGGCATGATCAAAGCAGAGAACTGGCGGGCGTGGAACTTCTCAATCGTCGACCACACCGACACCGAGATAGCCCGGGTGACCAAGACCTGGGAAGGCTTGGCCCGCACGATGTTCACGACCGCTGACAATTACGTGGTGCAGATCCACCGGCCGATCGCCGACCCGCTGTGCAGTCTGGTGGTCGCCTCCGCGCTGACCATCGACACCGCGCTCAAGCAGGACTCCCGTGGTTTGGGCTGAGTCTGGATACCGGCGCCGGAGGTTTCGACAGCCGAGGCTGGAAGCGGCACCATTACTGGAGTGATCCAGCCTGGTTCCATGCCGCGCTCGCACCGCCCCACCATGGTGCTGCCCGCCCCACCGCTGACCGTCGCCGACCTCGACGAGCTCGGCCTTGAAGATCCTCGCTTCGAGCTCATCGACGGGATGTGCCTGATCCGCGCATGGCCGACACCGTTGGAGACCAGGGTAACCAAGCGTCTTGTCCGGCTGCTCATCGAGGCGACCCCCTCGCACATGCGCGTCCACACCCGGGGGGTCAGCCTTCGCGTTGAGCCCCGCAGCGAGATCGTGCCCGACATCATTGTGGCGGCAGCGGCTGACGACGACCGTCCCCGCCGCATCACCGATCTGCCACTGCTGGTCGTGGAAGTCGCCGAGATCAACAACCGTCGCTACGACCAAACCCTGAAATTCGACGTCTACCGTGACCGCGGTGTCCCCAGCTACTGGCTGGTCGACCCCGGCACCCCGAGTATCGACGCCTACGATCTTGTCAGCGGGGCCTACGTCCGGGCCGGGTCCGCGGTCGGGTCACAGGAACTCACCGTGACCAGCCCAGTTGCCTGCACGATCATCCCGGCAAGCCTGATCGACCCTCCACAACCAGAATGACGACTTGTCCAGATCATGTTGGCAGAGATCACATTGTCTCGGATCACCCGGACAAAAGACCAGACCGGACAAGAGACCAGAACTGACTCCAGGACGCATCTGATAGATGTTGGTCGATGCAGGCATCGACAGCAGGGACCCGCACGGACGCGAAGCGTTCGTGCGGGGGGCGAAGCGACCGAAGATCTATCAGACAGGCCCTGCCGCGCCGCTGTTGCCGGTCGCTCTAAGCTCTCAGTTCTAAGCTGGATCGGGGATGTCGTCCGCGTCCACGATGGTGTAGGCGTAGCCCTGCTCCGCCAGAAAACGCTGGCGATGCGCGGCGTACTCCTGATCGATCGTGTCCCGGGAGACCACCGTGTAGAAATGCGCGCCACGGCCGTCCGCCTTGGGGCGCAACACCCGCCCAAGGCGCTGCGCCTCCTCCTGGCGTGACCCGAAGGTCCCGCTCACCTGGATGGCGACCCCGGCCTCGGGCAGGTCGATCGACACGTTGGCGACCTTTGAGACGACCAAGGTCATGATTTCTCCGCTGCGGAACGCCTCGAACAGACGCTCACGCTCCCGGTTACGGGTCGACCCCTGAATGACCGGGGCGTTGAGCAGCTCGCCAAGTTGATCAAGCTGATCAAGATAAGCACCGATGACGAGCACCCGGTCGCCCGCGTGCCGTTCGACCAACCGCCGCACGACCGCCCGCTTGCTATAAGCGGTCGCGCACATCCGATAACGCTCTTCAGCCTCCGCCACCGCATAGGCCATCCGCTCGTCCTCGGTGAGTGTCACCCGCACCTCGGTGCACTCAGCCGGAGCGATCCAGCCCTGGGCCTCGATCTCACGCCACGGAGCGTCGTACCGTTTGGGACCGATCAGGGAGAAGACGTCGCCCTCGCGTCCGTCCTCTCGGACCAGCGTCGCGGTCAGACCGAGCCGCCGCCGGGACTGGATGTCAGCGGTCATCCGGAAAACCGGCGCGGGTAGCAGATGCACCTCGTCGTAGACGATCAATCCCCAGTCACGGGCACCGAACAGATCCAGATGCAGGTACTCGCCCTTGCGACGGGCAGTCATCACCTGGTAGGTGGCGATCGTGACGGGCCGGATCTCCTTGCGTTCACCCGAGTACTCGCCGATCTCGTCCTCGGTGAGCGACGTCCGCTTCAGCAGTTCCGTGCGCCACTGCCGGCCGGCCACCGTGTTGGTGACCAGGATGAGGGTCGTGGTACGGGCATGGGCCATCGCGGCGGCACCAACGATGGTCTTGCCAGCGCCGCTGGGCAGCACCACCACGCCCGAACCGCCCTCCCAGAAACCCGCGACCGCGCCCTTCTGGTAGCCGCGCAGCTCCCAGCCGTCCTGGCGCAGTTCGATCGGATGCGCCTCCCCGTCGACGTAACCGGCGCAGTCCTCAGCCGGCCAGCCGACCTTGAGCAACGCCTGCTTGAGCCGTCCCCGCTCGGACGGGTGCACCGCGACCGTGTCCTCGTCGAGGCGCTGGCCCAGCAGCGGCAGGACCTTCTTGGAACGGATGACCTCGGTGAGCACCGCGCGGTCGATGGTCCGCAGGACCAGGCCCCGCTGCGGATCGTTCTCCAGCCGCAGACGGCCGTAACGGTCCATCGTGTCGGCAATGTCGACGAGCAGCGCGTGCGGGACCGCGTAACGGGAGAAGCGAACAAGTGCGTCGACGACCTGCTCCGCGTCATGACCGGCAGCCCTGGCGTTCCAGAGTGCCAACGGAGTGATCCGGTAGGTGTGCATATGCTCGGGGGAGCGTTCCAGCTCCGCGAACGGGGCGATCGCCGCCCGCGCGTCCGTGGCCAGTGGATGGTCGACTTCCAGCAACATGGTCTTGTCCGACTGGACAATCAATGGACCATCAGCCACTTCTCACCGACCTCCTAAAACTTCTCGTGACCTCTGGACGCGCGCTGCCTCTGTCAACCTGAACCGAACCCGCCCAGCAATTCTTGCATGTTCGCCGGCAGCTGAGTCGAAGGCCTCATGACAGCCCGGACGCGAGGATCCCCAGCGGGAAAACGGGCCCGTGGCAGCTGCAACCAGGGACGCACCGCCCGTGCACCACCCGTGCCCCGCCCGCCGCCGAACCGACAAGCCCACGAAGCACCAAGCCCACAAAGCGGCAGCTGCCGTCATGACAGGTCCGTAACGTCCTCCGGATCCAGGAATTCCGGGTATTGCCGGTCTGGTACCGGCATCGACCCGACCGTTCCGGCATCGGCAAGAGCGCCGGCCATACCGCCTTCGGTGACACCCGGCAGAGTATCCGCGGCACTCAGCTCGACCGCCCAGCCGTAATCGGTGAACCCAGCGGCCGGGAGCACATCCTCAACGTCCATGACACCGGTGACGCGGTGCAGCGCGAAGCGCCGGGTTGTCGTGGCACGCTCATCCCACACGGTCACCCAACCCCCATCAACAACCATCGGACGAACAATACGTTCGCTCGACTTCCCCTGTTGATCAACATAGCCAAGCAACATTCGGCGGCCGGTCCGCGCCGCTCCCTGCAGAGTCACCAGGATCAGCGGAGCCGTTCGCACCATCCGGTCGGGCACCGAACCGATCGCGGCGCTGGCCGCACGGGCCGCGCGGGCACTGTCGTCGCCACGACGAACCATCCGTACCACATCTCGGAACTGCTCGTTGCGAACACCCACGGACTCCGCGCTACTCGGGCGCGGCCGGCCGGGCGTTCTGTGCACCTCCGGTCGGTGCAGGACCACACGTCCGTCCGGCCCTTCACCGACCGGGGCGAACCCGGCCGCGCGCAGGCCCTCCAGCAGCTTGGGCAGAGGCAGCGCGGAGATCACCACGGTGGGCGCGACCCGCCGCAGCCCGAGCGTCTGGGTTCGCCGCGAGGCGACCACCTCCGCGAGCACAGCGGTGTCGTCGCAGCGCAGATATGCCATGGCGGGCCCCGCCCGCAACCGGCCATGACGACGAGCAACATCATTTATAAGATAGTCCAGCGTCTGCGGAATACCCCCGCGAGCGACCCGGGCCAGAAAGTCGCGAATATCCTCGATGACCCGACCGGCATCCAGCGCACGCCGCAGGGATGCTTCAGAGAAGCGGAAGACCGTTGCCGCACCGGCCGACTCGACGTCGGCCATCTGCGTGAGCTCCGCGGCGATCTCCGGCACCAGCGGGCCCGGGGCCACCGCGGTGAGGTCAGCCTGCACCAGAAGTTCGCTGACCGGCTCGGGCAACATCGGGCTGAGCGCGGCAGCCAGGTCCGAGCGGCTGGCTCCGTCCCCGTCCTTGCCCTCGCCGCGGACCAGCGCCCGCCCCGCCGAGGACAGCGCACCGCGCCCGGTGACACCGAGCAGATCCGCTTCGGTGAACGTCCAGTCGATCATGCGGTCCAGCAGCGGCCCACCCCGGCGAGGCATCCGCCACGCAAGCAGGGCCCGCACCGATTCGGCCGTCGGCGCAAGCCCCACCGGCACCGTCGCGAAGGCGTCCAGCACGAGGCGGCGCAGCTCGGGTGCGTGCTGGCGGCGCAGTTCGACGGAGAGCGCGGCAAGCTGACGGCCCTTGTCGTCGCGCTCCCCCACCAGGCCCGACACCTGCGGAGAACACAGCCAGGCCTCGACCAGCGTGGCCCAACGCATCGCGGGAGTGTCCACACACCACCTGTCATAGGCGGTTGTAGGCATGATCATTACATCGGCCCCGGGAGCGGTGTCCACCAGCCCCGCCGCGTAGGCGGTCTCAATCACCAGCGCCGCGGTCGGTTCGGCGACATCGAGCAGCCTCGCGGCCGTACGGAAGTCCCGGACGCTCAGGCCACCGGTGCGCAACGGGGTGGGCGGGGCCGTGCCCCAGGCTTCCAGCAGTGTCGTCACCAGACGGATCATCGTGTCGGCGGCGAGGGCAGCTGTACCGTCCACCTGAACACAATCGATCGTCTTGCCGGTCAGGACCGGCGGTTCGGGATGCAGCACCCCGCCCGGACGGTCGCCACGCAGCGCGAGCCCGACCTCCCGAGGGAGTTCAACCATGGTCTCGTCGATGCCGATGAGCAGCCCCCTGGCCAGCAGCTGCTCCACCGGTGTGTGAGCGTCGGACGCGGCGAGCAGCCGTCGCGCGTCGCCCGTGTGCCCGAGCGCCGGCCCGGCGGCGAGCCGGTCGAGAAGCTGGCGAGCCCGTGGACCGCATTCCTCGACGAGAGCCGCAACCCGATCCGGGGCGGCCAGCGCGGCGCTCAGTTCGTCAAGGAGAGAGCCGCGGCCCGCTCCGCCCCGGTCCCGCTGGGAAGCGACACCGACCGCCAGCGCGAGGCGCGCGAGGTGCGTGTGCCGGTGACCGGCCACACACACACGTAATGGCCGGCCGAGGCCGAGCGGGCGCTCACCGAGAAGGTCACGGGCCATTGCGACGAGCCGGATGGCGCTGTCATCCCCCCAGATCAGCGCCCGCTCGCGCAATGTCACCAGCGCTGCCGCCACGGCCGTGGTCCCGCAGAACCCACATAGATCATCGATGCTCACTGGCGCCGGAAGCAGCGTCAGTGCCTCACAGACCTCGAGGGTGAACGTGTCAAGCCGCTCCAGCGCGCGCGTCACGCTCACCCGGATCTCCAGGCGGGCGGCGAGGACGTCGAAGTCGGGCGGCGGCGGCGTGGCCAGATCAGGACGCAGCGTGAAAAGCCGAGTCAGCTCGTCGTCAGAAAGGCCTCGCAGCCACCCGGCCGCAGTGGAGGAGACGTCAGCTCCGTCCGCCGACATGGACACCCTCATGACAGTATCCCGCCGACGGCCCAGGAATTCAGGGGGCCGACGGCACGGAAGAACAATGATCGCACCACCATCGGCCCGCTGGGTACAGGAGCCGGCACGCCCTACCGCCCACCATGATCAGACGCGTCGGCACCCAGGACGGGAAACCGCCCGACACCCACTTCGGCCGTGCCCACCTGATCGAGAACCCAGCCTCCGCTGACATCAAAACGGAGTACGGCCACCGCTGGATCAAGATCCATATCACGTGGCAGGAGCGCGGCGAACGCCCAGTCCGGCGGGCCGGTGGAAATTCTGATCGAAGTCACCTGAAGCCGGCCCGGGGGGACAAGCGCGACCAACGGGCTCGCGAAGACCGCTCGCGCTATCGCGTCGATCTCGTCCGCGGTCGGCGCCCGACCGGGCGGAGCGGGGAATCGGTTAAGATCGAATTCGCCTGGGATACTGGTCCCGGCGTAACCGCCGGGATCGGCGATGGGTGTGTCCGCTGCCCGACGCGCGACCGGACGGATGACACGCGGACCAGTAGCATGTTGACGTGCGGGATGTGGACGCACAGGCCCTCCTGCCGCGGGTGACAGGCTGCGACGATACCCAGCCGACATCACGTGAAGCCGCGCACTGTGTGACAGAATGCGACAGACTCGTCGATGCCGATTCGACACGCGAATGCCTCCGAACGCAAGAGCCTGGCGTCAAATGTTTTCCGCAACAGTAGAACATAAATCAAAAACCTGCGGCTAAGAGCGCCCGGCAATAGGGGTGTGGATCAAGGAGTGGGATTGGGGCGCCTGCCCCAGCCCCACGACGTCACAGCTTCTGTTGCCGAGCACCCTAAGTACCTTTTTCGGCTGTTTTTCCGCTTTATCCTGATCGTGCTGGCAGACCGTCACGTGTTCCTGCGATACCACCGGTCAACGCAACTTCCCCGCAGTGTCGACCAGGAACGTCAGATGATGATCGCGTGCCCAGTTGCCAACCCGTGACTGTGCGCTCGCCGACCCCGGCGCCGCAAGCGCCTGCCCGACAGAGAAGCCAACGATCAAAAAGATTACGACAAGAAGCAGATTCACTACGATTCCAACCGGACGCCCGCGGGTTCCCGCACCCGCGGATCGCGCGGTGCCGGACACAACCTCCACACCGGACGGAACCGACTGAGCGAAATCGGCGGCGAAGTCCTCGACCGGTCGGGAACCCGTACCGCCGGACCCAGCGCGCGCGTCGGCCCGGCCTTCCGTGACCCGCGGATCCCAGGCCGCGGCCGTCGCCCCCGCGCCCGTCCCGTCGCCGTTCCCAGGAATCCTGGCAAACTGCCCGGTGCTGTCGATCTCCTCCTGGTCGGTCTGGTCGGTCTGGTCGAATCGGTCCACCCGGTCGGCCGAAGCCGCCCCGTGGCCGGCAGGTTCTGTGGCACGGGACGGGTCACCAACGCCCGTCCGGCGGGAACCCGTCGCCGCGCTCCTGCCCGCCACGGCGGAAGCCGGCCCCAGCCCACCCCCAGCCGGTGGCATGGGTGACCCGGGCAGCACCCCCGGCCTGGCCGCGGCGACCGGCTTCGGCGCGTCGCGACCGCGAGCCGGGAACGGGTCGAAGCCCTCCGTCGGAGGACCGGTGTAAGGCCTCGGCCCTGTGACGGTGCCGTTGACGGCGCCTGGTCCAGGAACCTCTGCCATCCGGCCACGGGCGTCCGGTCCGGGCCCAGGCACGGGCCCAGGCACGGAGCGGCGACCGAACCGATGATCAACACCTTCCGCCACGGACGCCGTGACCGGCCTGCGCACAACCGTGGTCGTGTCCAGCGGGTCAGGGGCACTCGGCAACGCGCGACCACCGTCCACCGTGGCGGTAACGCCAGTGGCTCCACCCGGCAGGTATGCGGCCGGACGATCGCCGGCCCCACCCACCCTGCCAGCGACGGGCCGTCCGAGCTGGTCGGTGCGTCCAGGCAGCGTGCCAAAAGCCACCATGCGCCGGCCCGCGCTGACCGGTCGCCCGCGACGGACCGGATCACCGGCGCGGACCGGCGATGGGCCAAGTGGCTGGACAGGCGAGCCGGGCCGCTCGCCAGCAGCGGGCTGGGAGCCAGGAATCAGGGGCCGCGGCCCGCTCGACTCCGGATACCGCGGACGCCCCGAGTGGCCGGGACGCCGCGTGGTGGCATCGTCACCACGCGGCGTCCCGCGCGAATTCACCCAGGGGTCACCTCGAGGATCATCTCGTCGGTCGCCCCGGGGGTCGGGGTCTCCTCGGACCACGCGGGCATCCTCCGGTCACACGCGCACGGCACTGGTTGTGTCGATGTCGTCAGAACAGCGAGATTCAGCGTATCCGCAACAAGTTCAAGTAGCACAACACGCCCCACCCCACCCGAACGAATCTTCACTTTCACCTGATCGCCCAAGCGTGCGCCCAACCGACCACAGTGAGGTGGGTGCAGCGTGCGCCGGATGGCCACCCGCCTGTCAACAACCAGCCCCGGTGTGCCAGCCCGAGCCCAACCGAGGACACGAGCAGACCGCCCGCGACGCCCGCCCATGGCCCGTCGATAGTGGCCTCCAGCAGTGCCGTCCGCACCCGGCTCAGCGTTGGCAGCGCGAGGCCCGCCACGCCATGTGATGATTCGCGGTCACGGTGAACCCGCGAGCGCTTTGGCAACCGCACTTCTCCGAGCATTATGAAACGTGTTGGGGACAGTCCGAAGCGCAGCTGGGAGGCTACTGAAAACGCCTTCACAGGCGCCTTCCCGGGCTGCGTGACCATCTGCTCGGGGCAGCGGCCTCGTCATCGTCCGGTCGTCACAGTCTGTGAATCAGGCGACCCGGCAGCCAAAGCGGCCACGACGTTCGCCATCGTGTGACGGGCCAGTGAGTCAGTGGGTCGGCCACTCGGGCAGCTGGATGTTCGGACAGGAGAACAGGTTGACGAGCTTCAGACACTTTCTCACGGGTACCGGCACGGCGTACCCGGCGGTTGCCGTAACCGTCGACACCGCATTGACCACGTCGGGACGATGCTCCCCACGCGCCGCGTCTCAGCCGACTGTTGGTCGCGTTTCAGTCTTCGCTCAGCTTGTGAGGGGAAGGTTTCTACCATGAACACGCGGCCCCCCTTCACCTCCCCGGATGGACGTTCCTCGGACTCGCGGGCGCCTGACGGCGGCGACGGCGTCCGCTCCGGGCAGGACACCCCGGTCTGGACGGCACCGGAGGTGGAGCCATACCCCGCCACTCACCAGACTGCCGTGCAGCCGGCGGCAAGGAGCGGCCTGGGTGACGCCGAACCCGAACGACCAGCGGCAGCGGCGGCAGCAGGATCTTCCGCATCGACTACCGCGGCTCCCCAGACACGCCCTGAGCGGGACTCGGCCGAGTCGTCCAGCCGGGCCTGGTGGGGAACGCCGTGGAACCCGCCGGGCACGAGCGTCCCCGACGACTCGTCGACCATGGTCGACGCGGGCGGTGGCGCGAACTCCGGATACCCGGGCGGTGCCTTCAGCGCGCCAGGCCCGCCGTCCGGCCCAACACCACCGTCCGGCCCAACATCACCGTTCGGGCCGACACCGCCGTTCGGCACACCGCCGCCGTCCGGGCCGTACTACGGCCCCCCCCAGACCGCCGGACAACCGGCACCACCACCACGCCGCAAACGGCTCGTCGCCGCCGCGATCGCGATCGCGCTGGTCTCCGCTGGGGTGGGCGGTGGCGTCGGTGCCCTGGTCGCCGGCGGCAACAGCACGCCGACTGTGGTGTCGTCCAGCGGCCTGCTGCGCGGCACCAGCGGCGCGGGAACATCCCCAGCCGCGTCCGGCACGGTGTCAGCCGCCGCGCAGACGATCCTTCCGAGCGTGGTCACGATAGCCGCCGCATCAAGGAACCAGGCAAGCACCGGTTCCGGAGTAATCATTCGCCAGGACGGCTACATCCTGACCAACAACCACGTGGTATCCGATGCCGCACAAGGCGGTTCACTGCAGGTGACCACCCAGGACGGCAAGGAGTTTAACGCAAGGATCATCGGGACCGACCCCACCTCCGACCTCGCGGTAGTAAAGATCGACACGACCGGGCTGCGGGCGACCGCCTTCGGCAACTCGGACGCGCTCGCGGTTGGCGAGCTGGTGGTCGCGGTCGGCAGCCCGCTCGGCCTCAGCGGTACCGTCACATCGGGGATCGTGAGCGCCATACACCGGCCGGTGCGTACCGGTGACACGAACGTCCAGGACAGCAACGCCGTTCTCGACGCTATCCAGACCGACGCCCCGATCAACCCTGGAAACTCCGGCGGCCCGCTCACCAACAGCAAGGGTGAGCTGATCGGCATCAACTCGGCTATCGCCACGGTGGGCTCGGGCGGCGGCGGGTTCGGCGGCCAGCAGGAACAGCAGTCCGGCAACATCGGTGTCGGGTTCGCGATCCCGTCCAACTATGCGCAGTCGATCGCCGAAGAACTGATCAGCAGAGGCTCGGCGGTGCACCCGTATCTTGGCGTGAACGCGTCAACCGCGGGAGCGAGCCAGACCGATCCGAACGGCGATGGGACCGGTGCCAAAGTCGAGAATCTGGTCGGCAACGGTCCCGCGCAGCAGGCCGGGCTCCAGCGCGGCGATGTCATCACCAAACTGGGAGACCGCCGGATCACGAGTGTGGATGGACTTATCGCCGCGGTCCGCTCCCAGGACATCGGCAGCAAGGTGACCGTCACCTACACCCGCAACGGTCAGACGCACACCGCGGAGGTCACCCTGGCCCAGCAGCCACCGTCCTGATCTTCCCGCCCCGTTGACATCCGGCCTTTCCGGATCTTTGCCAAAAGATCCGGAAAGGCCGGATGTCGGCATCTCAGCCACGATCATTTTGATCGCAAGATACCGCCCATCACGCATCCACGGCATCCGGACCCGCCAGCTGGCGCCAATCAAGATCAAAAAATGGCACCAGCCAGGCCGGAAAATTCGATCACACAACCTCCGGCCCGCGGATCCAGCGGGTGGCAGCAGAATTTTCCTGACATTCCCCCCTAGGCTGGCCAGGAAGCTCTAACGTGGCGAGCGGTGACGGTGTAACCCGCTCCACACCCGGACGCGGCTATGACTCATCTCGCCGACGGGGGACACAGGAGAATGCACTGATGAACGGCGGTATCCGCCGCACTGACCCAGCAGACGTATCCGCCACCGGCCCGAGCCTCGATCGATCCGCGGTTGCGCCCACTGCCCGCGACGCCCAAGACAGGCCCCGCACGCCGCTGCCACGGACCCCGGAGTCGGATATCGACCTCGTCATGCGGATCCGGCGAGGCGAACGGGATGCTTTCGACGATGTTTACGAACAGTACGCCGACGACGTCTTCTCGATGTGTCTGCTCATCCTGGGCGAGGCCGAGGTCGCTCAGGCGGCGGCGGGCACAGCGTTCGCCCTCGTTGCCCGGACCCGGCTGGGCGCGCTCGGCGAGCCTACCCGGTTGCGCTCATGGCTACTCGAGCTGGCCCGCGGCAGCGCCCTGGCCTGGTCCGGCTCGCCCCAGGCCCGCGGTGGCCCGGTGCGGCACGCCGCGGCCCCTGAGGAGATGCTCGCAAAGACTCAGCTCACCCCGGCGCCCAGGGGACTGCGGGAAGGACTTGTCCGCACCTTCGATCGAGCCGCGACGGCGCTCGGAAGTCCGGTCCCGTCGGTCCCACCGCACGCCTCCTCGATGCCGGATACCTCCATGCCAGCCCCCATGTCAGCCTCAATACCAGCCTCAATGCCAGCCCCCATGTCAGCCCCCATGCCGGATACCCCGGTACCAGATACCCCCGCGGGCAGCGCCCGCGGTACATCAGCGGACCACACGGACGAGCCAGGCTCCGTCGCTCATCCAGACGGCGTCGCTCGCCCCCCGGACGAGCGACGTGGCCGGCCCATGGTCACGCTCGCCGCGTCGCTGCTCCTCGCCGTCGCGGGTGTCACCGCCGCGATCAACTGGCCGACCACGGCCGAGGTCAGCCCCCGCTATCCCGATGTCGCGTTCGGCCCGCCAGCGCCAGGGCCACTCGTCACTGGCCGGCACCGACCTGACACGATCAGCCCGACAGTCGCCGGGGCGTTCACCAGACGGGTGCCCGGACAGCGGACCGTACCAACCATGCTCGAAGTCGCGAGTGCGAACGAGATGATTCTGGTGGCCCAGCGGTCCACCGCCGAGCTGGCCAGACCGCAGGCGGTCCCCGAACCCAGTCCACCCACAATGGTCAATGTGCTACCACGGTCGACCGCAACACTACCAACCGTAACCGCCTCCTCATCAATGGGCAATTCAGCGACACACGTACCGCCGGTCGAAGTCCCGTCAGCGTCACCAGCGACACAGATGCCCTCGACAGCTCCCTCGGCCACGCCCGACGCGGACACAACAACCCCGTCCGTGCTCACCTCGGGGACACCGCCGCAGGCTTAAGTGATCGGCAGGGGTCCAGCTCGCGCCGCCCGGGCTCACCGGCCTCGGCGGCTACCGCACCTGGTAGAACAGCGTGGTTACATATTGATCGAAATCGTTGACCCGTAACGTCAGCCGCAGTTGCCACGTACCGGTCAGCGGCACCTGCATCCCCTGAGCGATTGCGTGGCCCGGTGCGACCTGGGCAAGCGGCACCGAGAGCGGTCCGACCCCGGCGTCGGGCAGGGACAGCTGCGCTGACGCGTCCGCAAGCGGCGCGACCTTGCCAGCGGGATCGAACGTGTAGATGTGCAAGGTCTGCGGCCCGTGCCTGGTCGGGGCGATGTCGACCTGGACGGTGAGCGGTCCGGCGAACACCGTGTCAGCGAACGGCGGTACATAGGACGTCCGCGCCGGAACCGAGTTGACCAACACCGCGGTCACCGCGAGCACCACTGTGGCCAGGCCGGCCTCGAACATCACCCCACGGCGCAACCCAGCCACCGCACGCTCGGCCACTTCGGGCCGCGCCGCGATATCGGTCGATGACGGCCCTACCGAGTGGGCGGCCAGGCCGGCTGTCGTGTCCGAGCGACTCGCGGCCAGCGCCGCGACGACCGGCCGGTAGTTGCGGACAACCCACCTGTGCGCCAGCCAGCCGACTCCGAGCGCTAACGCCACGAACCAGACCTTCAGCAATAACAGACGGCCATAGGCAGTGGCGGTCAGCGCGGGCAATCCGCCTACCTCTCGCCAGGACTGATAGCTACCCGTGAGGATGACGACGGCAACCGCTGCCATCGCGGTACGTGACCAACGCGGCAACACCCCGGCAAGCTCGGCGGCGCGGGCAGCGGGCACCCGGGCGCCGGACCGAGAAGGGCGATCATCTGCGCGGCCACGCCCGGACCTCGCACGCAGGAAGAGCACAAGGGTGGCGAGACCACCCATCCAGACGGCGACTCCCAGCACGTGCACAGTCAGGATCGCGGTCGCCAGCCACGCGTCGCCGCCGACACCCGCATGGCCGGACGCGGCCTGGGTCCCGGCGATGACAAGGGCGAGGCCGCAGAGCTCCGCGACGGCCCGGCGGCCACCGGCCACGATCGCGTGCAGGAGCGGTATCGCGAGCAGCAGCGCGAGGATTCTCAACAGCACCAGATGCCCGAACCTGGTGTGCAACGTGGTCGACAGCGGAGCCCAGCGCGCCAGTGCGGACAACCCCTGACCCGCGCCGTACGGCCCCTGGACCAGCAACAGCCCGACAGCGGCGGCGAGCGTCACGCCCCATCCCGCCCACAGCAGCCGCCGCGGGCCCAGCTGTCGTAGCCCCGCCGGCCAGAGCGCCAGCAGGAAGAAACCCGCACCGAGCAGAACGGACAAACCGGCGAAGGCTCCGAAACGCACCACACCGGCCAGCACGCTGACAGCGGCCGAACCGCTCCTGGTGGACACGGACGCCGCGGCGCTGGCGTCTGGAGCCACCCCGACACCGAAGAAGAAGCTGCCGGAGACCGGATGGCTGTCCGCGGAGATGACATGCCAGCTGACCACGTACGTGCCACGCCCGAGGTCGGCGGACAGCCCCGCCACGACCTGGCTGCCGGTCTGCCCGTGGCGGACATCGCCGGCATCCACCCGCTGGCCGGTTGGGGAGATGACTGTTATCGAACGTGCGTCCGTTGTTACCGACTCGCTGAAAGCAAGCGTGACCTGCGACGGCGGGACCGTCAGGGTCGCTCCCGCGACCGGGTCGCTGCGGTCGAGCACGGCGTGCGCCGACGCCGGGCCCGCTGTCGCGATCAGCGCCGCGACGACGGCAACCAGCAGGAACCCGAGACGGCGCATGCCGCGAGCCTCTATCACCGCACCAGTGTCCCTCTCACCGTCCTCCGGCCCCGCCCGCTCCCCCTGCCCGGCATCACCGTCCACCGAAAAGGCTGCGTAGGCTATCTGTCGATGAATGTGACCGACAGAGGCCGGTTATGTCACGGGCTGCCCCACGCGCTGCTTGTTCTCGGCGTGCTGACCTGCTGGCTGGTTGTCACAGCCTCGCCCGCATCGGCGCACTCCGTCAACGGGGGCGGAGCCACCAACCTGCGCACGACCCTGACCGGCATGAACCCACCGGTGGACGGCATCACCCTCACCCCGGTGGAAAACGGCAGCCGGGTCAGGCTGACCGTTATCGGTAATCACACCGTGATCGTCAAAGGATATTCCGACGAACCATACCTGCGGGTGGACCCGACCGGGACTTGGCGCAACGCCCTCTCGTCCGAGACCTATCTCAACACAAGCCGGTACGGGCTGGCGAACGGATCATCCAAACCGCTGACCGGAAGCGATGACACGGCGCCGCCCCGCTGGGAGAAAATCGGCCATGGCGGCACCACCGTCTGGCACGACCACCGCACCCACTGGATGGGGGCGCAGGACCCGCCGGTCGTTCTGGCCGCGCCCGGCCGCTTTCACGAGATCTACACCTGGATGATCCCGCTGACCGTGGACGGCCAGACGGTCAACGTGACCGGTGCCCTCGACTGGATTCCAGGGCCGTCCCCCACGCCGTGGTTCGTTCTCGGGATCATGCTAGCCGCTGGGGTCATGGCTCTCGGACTGCTACGACGCGCGGCTACGGCGCTGGCCGCGGCGGTGACGATCACTGTGGCCGCGGACATCACCCACTCCTTACTGATCACATTCTCGCGGGCCGACGGCCGGCTGTCGGGATTCTTCCTCAGCAACACCGTCGAGATGGCTGCCTGGGCGCTCGGGCTGGGCTCGGCCGCCCTGCTGATCCGAGAATCGATCACCGGTGGGTACCTCGCCGCGACCGCTGGCTTCGTCATCGCCATGGTCGGCGGTTTCGGCGACGTCGGCCTACTGTACCGATCGGGTGCCCCGATCGCGGGCCCCGTGGCCCTCGCCCGGCTCCTGACCACGGTCACCATCGGTATCGGCATCGGGCTCCTCGCCGCGGTGCCCGTGGTGACCCGACGGCACGGCTGGCGGAAACAGCCCGGCACGGACCGGGACACGACGGACCGGGACACGACGGAACAGCAGACGGTGGTACAGAAGGCCACCGAACAGGACGCGGCGGACCGGAGCGGATACGGACAGGCCGGACCGGGGCTGGGAGCTGGACCGAAACAACCTGGGCTGTGTCCGGACGCCGAAACAGAGCCGGGCATGGGTCGATCTCGCCCCGATATGGCAGGCTGACCGCCGTGTACGTACGCGCGGCGGCCGTCGCCGCCAGCGTTGAACCGCCCGCCGTGACGACCGCGGGCCGCTTGGCGCGTGCGTCCACCTTTGCCGGCTCGTCGGTCGCCCTCGCCGTAGCGGCGCACGCCGCGGCAGGCGGCCACCGTCCGTCCGCAACCCTGCTGGCCGGCGCATTCGGGTTGCTGACCCGCATCGCATACGGCCTCGCCGGACGGGAACGGCGGTTCGTCGCCCTGCTCGCCGGCGTCGGACTCGCCCAGCTGGCCCTGCACATCACGTTCGCGGTCACCGCACATGGCCCCGGCATGGCGGGCGCTGTACTGACTGACGGCACCACGATGACTGTGGCCCACGTAAGCGCGGCCGCGCTGGTCGCCGCCGTGCTCGGTCAGGCTGAACGAGGGCTGTGGAACGCGGCGTGCCTACGCCTCGCGGTGGCCCGCTGTCGCGTCCGTGCGCGTTCCGCTATCGTACTGCTACGGAATGCTCGCCGGTTCGCGGCCACGCTGCTCGGCCCGCCGCTGGGAACAGCGCCGGGCGCCGAACCCCTGACGCGCCGGTCCGGCAGTTGCCGATCCGCCGTCTTCATGCGGCCGGCATACGTGACCGGACGTCTGTTTGCCCGCACCGATGGCCGGCGCGGGCCGCCGCTCGGCCTGAAGACGCCTGAAGACGCCTGAAGACGTCCAGACCTGCCGGAAACGCCCTGATCTGGAACGCGACGAGCGTTCCACGGGGTGATCTCCGCGTGGGACGGCGCGATCGACGGAACAAAAGTCCCAAAAGTGTGGATTCAGGCGAGCAATGATCACCGCCATCCTGGCAATCGGTGACTCGCCGATCGCTCCTGCCGCACTTCTTGTGCGCCCAGCACAATTTCCTTTGTGATCAATTTTCCTCGAGAGGATCAGCATGTCCCGTACGACCCGTGGTGCCGCCGTACTCGGCGCCGCCCTCACCGGCGTGATCGCCTTCGCGCTGCCGGCCTCGGCTCATGTCACCGTGCGGCCGACAACAGCCGTCACTGGTACCGACACGACACTCACCTTCGAGGTCCCGACGGAGCGGGACGACGCTGCCACAACCAAAATCGATGTTCAGTTCCCCGCCGATGCCCCGATCGCGTCGGTGCTGGTCGAGAACATCCCCGGCTGGACCCACGAAATCAGGAAAACCAAACTGGACAAGCCGATCACTACGGATGACGGCACCGTCTCCGAGGGGGTCAGTGAGATCATCTGGACCGCTTCATCGGCCGACACAGCCATCAAGTCGGGCGAGTTCGCCCAGTTCGTCATCTCGGCCGGGCCATTGCCGGACAAGGCCGGCACACTCGCGTTCAAGACTCTGCAGACCTACAGCGACGGCCAGGTCGTGCGATGGATCGACGTCGCGCAGCCTGGACAGGCCGAGCCCGAGCACCCGGCACCGACACTGACCATCACCGCGGCGAGCACCGACAGCACCGACACGCACGGCGGTTCAGGAACCGCCGCAGCCGCCGCCAGCACGCCGAACAACACGGGGGCGACCAGCGGCGTGACGGTGCAGACCGCTTCCCAAAGCGCCGACAGCAGCGACGGAACAGCTCGAGGGCTGGGTATCGCGGGCCTGATCGCCGGGATCGCCGGGATCGGATTCGGCGCTTTCGCCCTGCTGGCCAGTCGCCGTCGAAACGGCACGCACTAGGCAGTGTTTCCTTGACCATGCGATAGCTAAAAGTGGCAAGTAGATTTCCCCGAGTGGAAGATCCACATGATCTGACGGACAAGGAGTGTACACCGTTCGCCACGGTGGGAACTCCACGGGGAGCTGTCGCCAAGTCAAGCCACCCCGCACCAGATAGAAGATCGCGTCCAGGACACGCCGTCGAGCGTGCTTCGCGGGCCGGCCGCCCTTCCCCGCCCGGTTACCCGGCGCGGGCAGGAGCGGTTCGAGCACCCTCCACTGCGCATCCGTGATCGTCGAGGACGGGTAGAAACCGTCGTGTGGTGCTACGGCCATCGACTGGCGGGATTCGGGGTGGGCGGGGCAGGACACACACGTGCACGCAGACGATACTGGCGCTCGGGCTCCTGGTAGGGCGGTTGGATTCGACACCCGCGCTTTACCAGGAGTCCGCTGCCGTGTGGGGGTGCCACTGCTCGGGCACTCCCCCGCCGCATCCTGAACACAGTGCGGGGGGATGAGATGACGGGCAGCCTGCGGCATCTGCCAGGGTACGTTCACGTACCCGTATTCTGCTGGGTGGGTGAAAGGAGGCTGTCCATGACGGATGCGAATGTGCGGATTCCGGCGGAGGCGCGGGATCGGTTGGCGGCGGTGGCGGCTGCGGAAGGGTTGTCGTTGCGGGCGTATCTGGCGCGGTTGGCGAGCACGCTGCTGACGCCTGCGGAGCGGGCTGAGCGTGCGGAGCGGGCGCGGGCGGTGCTGCGGGAGTGGAGTGGTTACGACCCGACGGAGGAGGAGGCCACGCAGGCCCGGGAGGAGTTGGACCGGCGGCTGGCGCGGGCGTTGGGGCGGTGAGCGACGCGCTGCATGTGGTGCTGGATGACACGGCGATGCTCTCGGCCGGGCACGGCAACCGGCTGGCCTCCGAGCTGATTCACCTTGCCCACACCGAGCCGGGCCATTTTCTGTACGCGCCGGCGTGTGCGCTGGTGGAGGCGGACCGGGCCCGGCCGGGCACCGCCGAGCACATCGCCGCGCTGCCGGCGGTGACCATCGTGGAGTTGGACCTGGCGGCCGCGCTCGCACTGGCCCGCGATACCGGCTGGGCGCCGGCGCACGTCCGCTATGCGGCCGAGCCCACCCCGGAACGTCCCGCGGGTGCGGTGATCGCGACGGTGGCACCGGACCGGTGGGTGGGTCAGCCGGTGCGCCTGTTGGACCTCAGCCCGTGAGCTGGTCCGGCGTCCCCAGGGATGCCGGACCAGCCTGGCACGCAGGGCGGCATCGGCCTGGTGCTGTCGGTACCGATCATCACAGGTGTCGCCGTGCTGGTCGCCGCCTACCGGCCGCACAGCTGACGATCCGCTGGCCGCGTGGCGCGCCGGGCGGCCGGTTGCCGCGGAACACGGCTAAATGCCCCTATGGTGTGTTCGGGCCGGGCGAATTCCCGTGGGACCGGCCGGCCAATACGATCATGGTTGGACAGAAGCGGGCAGTGGCGCACGGTGGTCGGGGCCGCAGGACGTCTCCCATCGGATGGTCGGACAATTCGCCCAGGAACGCTACCAAGAGCGACCAGCGACAGGGGCGCGGATCAAGGAGTGGGGTTGGGGTACGTGCACCGCGAGACGAAGGAGGCATGCGCCCTGGTGGCCGGCGACCGACGAGCCGGGGTACCCGTGCGTCGCGCGGCGATGGACGGGGAGTGATGACGCCAGGGGCATGCCCCAGCCCCGCGACGCCGCGTCCCCCGCGGCCAGGCGCTCTAAAGATCGCCTGGCCACATTCCAGGGTCCTTGTCCCGTGAGCCCTGTTCTCGCTTCAAGCCGAACCGGGAACTTTGTCCGTTCGCTGCTGGTCATTTTCATGATCACTTTATTGTTCCGGGAGATGTACCTGCTGTGGTTCTTCCATACCGCGGCGTGGACGAGCCGCCCGAGAGAGATCCGCTGGTGCGGATCATGGTATGAACTCAGTGACGAACAGGACCGCACCCAGGCGGACGCTCGCAAACTCGCTGGCGGCGCCCTCACCCAGATCGGACGTTTGCCGGTCTGGCGGCCGATCGTTGCCTACAAGCCCGCGCACGACTGCCCGGAGCACATCTTCGGAAAAGTCGGCACAGACCGTTACACGACCTATCTGATCAGCGGGAACTGACACCAAGCCACGGGCCGACCCTGGTTGCCGCGCCGCCGAACGCCGTGTCAGCCCCGGTGGACCCAGCCGTGTCCACGGTCCGGTTCGGCTGGAGCACATGCACACGAGCGTGGATGGAGTTGCGCTGCTGCAACGCCGCACGAACGGCACGGTGGAGGCCGTCCTCCAGATAGAGCGCGTCGTCCCACTCCACAACATGCGGGAACAGGTCCCCGTAGAAGGTCGAATCCTCGTCGAGGAGGACGTCAAGCGCGAGCACCCGCTTGGTTGTGATCAGTTGGTCCAACCTGACCTGGCGCGGGGGGATCGCGGCCCATTCCCGCTGGCTCAGGCCATGGTCAGGATACGGGCGTCCGTCACCCACATATCTGAAGATCAACTAACACCTCCTGGATGAGGGAGCACCTTCGCGGAACACCTGACAGCCTAGAATCCTCCGCCAGCCCAGCGGATCGCTACCACACTCCACGCCGGTTGCTCATGTGTTGTTTCGGATCTACAAAGACACTAAAAATAGACATTTTCAACAAGAAACACAATCAAACAATACTCGTCAGACGACTCGAACAACGTCGATCAAGAAACTTCCGTGGCGTGGATTGGCGGGACGGAACCCAGGCAAGCAGGCCTAGCTGCCCATACATAAAATCATCGAGTTTGTCAATATGACATTTTTGAAACCGCCACCTGTGAGCATCACGCACACATCCACCGAATCGGGAACTCCGGAGCAGCCTCCATCCGCATAATCGGGACCGCGCACCGTCGTCACACTCATGCGGGAGGTCCAGATGTTCCGCAGGATGAGAACCCGCCTGATTCTGCGCACAGCCACGCTTGGCGCGATCGTGCTGGTCAGCGCCGGCTGCTCCGGCGGCTCGAACAAGGCTTCGCCACCGGCCCACGCATCGGCCACCACGGTGACCACGCCGCGGGCCGGTACGACCGGGGCCGGCCAGGGCGCCGCGGATGGCGCTGTCGCCTCCCGAACGGCCAGCTTCCGCGCTCCGGGTGGAGGTTCCGGAACCGTCGAGGTCGGTTTCATCAGCCTGAAGGTGGACGGGCGGCTGGCGACGCTGACCGTTGTGTGGACACCGAGGTATAGTGATCTCCCACGTGACAAGGAGATCTCGGTTTTCGACATGTTCGCCGCGCATAGCCCGGCCATCGCTCTTGTCGACAGCACCAATCTGAAGCGTTACGTGGTCGTCCAGGACAGCCGCAACACTGAACTCGGCGCGAGCGGCCCGCGGACGAAGACTGTCAACAACACCCCGGTCAGCGCCTCGTACACGTTCGCGGCGCCGCCTGAGGACGTGCGGACCGTCGACGTCTATGCCGACGATCGGCTGTTGTTCGACGATGCTCCGGTCAGCCGATAGCCCGGGTGGCCGAAGCGGCGGCGCACGACGTCGGCGCCCGGCCACCGCGATCTCCATCGTCACGGTTGCCGTCGTCACGGTTGTCGCCTTGGTCGCCGGCGCCGTTCTCTGGGCCGACGAACCGAACGCCTGGGCCGCGTCGGAGCCGCCCGCGCCCTCGGCCACAGTCAGCGATCAGGCTATCGCCGCCTCGATCCAGCGAATCGAGGTGGCGGACGCGGTCCGTCCCATCGAGGTCGACACAGCTGTTGTCCCGCTGCGCACCGAGCGGCGGGACGCCTCCGGTGTGGCCGTGACCATCAGCTCGGACGTGTTGTTCGCCTTCGACTCCGCCGATCTGACCGAGACGGCCCGCGAGCACCTCGCGGACATAGCGGCGGGGATCGGCGGCGCCAGGGGGACCGTCGCGGTCAACGGCTACACCGACAGCACCGGCACACCCGCATACAACGTGATCCTCTCCCAACGACGGGCGAACGCCGTCGCGGACCTGCTGCGCCCAAGAGCCCCACACGACGTGCTGGTCTCCGCGACCGGCCAGGGTTCCGCCAGCCCCGTCGCCGCGAACACCAATCCGGACGGTTCGGACAACAGCGCCGGCCGCGCCCAGAACCGCCGCGTCACCATCACCTACCGCACCTCATGACCGGTGTTGGGCCACAACCTGATGCTGGGCCATGACCGACCGATGCCGGCCATCCTCCTCCGCGGAGCACACCATCTGGGTGTCATCTACACGTCCGACACCCACAGTCACGATCCGCCCGGTTACTATCAGCGCCACGGTTCGCACTCACCGAGGCAGGTCCCGTGGCACACTACGACGTCTTCCTCAGCTGCGCGCCGCAGGACGCCGGCTGGGGAACGAAGATCAGGGATGCGCTCCGGGCAAAGGGATACCAGGTTGTTCCCGCCGACGGACCGTATCCACCGATCGTACCGTCGGAAGGACCTCCCCCGGCGCCGGAATCGGCCGACGTCCTGATCGTCGTGGTCTCACCCTCCTATTTCCGATCGAGTAGCATCCCCCGATTACTGCGGACGTTCCTCGAATCACGTAGACCCGTACTACCCGTCATCGTCAGAGAAACCGGACTGCCATCCGAGCTGCGAAATATACCGGCTCTGGATCTGACCGCCGTCTACCCCGAAGAAATCGATGACGCCGTCGCGGCGGTCGTACGGACCTACACAAGAACACGACAACATGCTCTCATGGAACGACTGCCGGATGTCCTGAGGGCGAACGAGGACCCATCAGCGGCGAGTGCTGCCCACGGACGCAAGATCTTCGTCATCCACGCTCACGACTCGGACGACGCCAGGGAAATCTGGAGCGCCTTCGTGCTTCGCCGCGAAACGCGGCTGGAACCGATTCTATGGCAGATCGACGCGCTGCTCGATAATCCCGTTGGGCATGGGCAGACCAGCAGCGGAAACGGTATCGACAATCAGGTACTGCCAGCCGAGAACGGCGACGTGGTCCTGTTGCTGATAAGCCGTGGGCTGCTTCGTTCCCAGTTCCTGGAATCCGTCGCGGTCGAGAAGCTGCTGGCCGAACAAAGCGCCGGCCGTCTGATCGTGATACCGGTGATCACCCATCCGATTACCTGGCAGCGGACCCAGCTCCGGGATCTCACTCCACTGCCGAGCGGTGGCGTGCCCATCAGCGAATGGGAGAGCCGGGACGCCGCGATCGCGAGTGTCGTCGAGGGCGTCTGGCTCGCCATCGACGAGGCCACCCGGAACACCTGGGAAGCCAGGTCCGGACCTCCGGGCGGCGCTTACCCAGCTGGCCGATATACAACGCCCCCGGCACCACTGATCCTGGAAGACAACACACCCTACGGCACCGATCCGGCGGCGTCCACAGAGGTCTTCGACCTCAACGACGTCTTCAAGCGCAGCGGTGTGCCGTCACTGACCTTTGTCGAGCCGCCGGAGTTCTTCCGGCTCATCATGGCGTTGCGCACCACCGGCCGGGGCATCGTCGTCGAAGGGCCGTCCGGTATCGGCAAGACGACGCTGCTCAAGAAGGCGCTGGAGCGGGCCGGGCCCTCGCTGGGACAGGTCCAGGTGCTCAGTGCCCGCAAACCAGCCGACCGCCCGGCGATCGAGCGGCTCCCGGAGCACCATGTCGGCACGGTTGCCGTCGACGACTTCCACCGGCTGCCCGCGGAGCTGCGGGAGAGGCTGCTCGACCACCTCAAGGTGCTCGCCGACGAAGAATCGGCGGCCAAGCTCCTCGTCGTGGGGATACCGGGTACCGGCGCGAGCCTGGTCGACCTGGGTTTCGACGTGGCCACCCGCATCGACGTCTTCCGGCTGTCCGCGGCCGGTCTGCGCACGGACGGCAACGCCCTCGTCCTCGACGTCATCGGCAAAGGCGAACAAGCGCTCAATCTGGTCTTCAAGGACCGTGCGCAGATCGTGCGGGCGGCGGCGGGGAGCCTGCTGACCGCGCAGATGCTGTGCTGGGAGCTGGCCGTTCTCCACGGTGTCGAGCGGACTCAGCCGTTCTCCGTGGAGATAGCCGGCGACGTCACCCGTGCGGAGACAAGGGTGATGCGTGATCTGGCCGCCAAGTACGACCCGGAGCTGGCCGGCTTCGCCGCGCTCGACGGACCCGCCGAAGCCACCTGCATCCATCTGCTTACCCAGCTGGGCCGCCATGATGACGGGGTCCTGCGCCTTGACGACCTGCGCGAGGACGTACGGGTGGACAACCCTGGCTTCGCGGCCGGGATCGACGCCTTCATCCGCAGCCACCCGGCCGGGCTGACCGGCCCCTCCGCCGCTATCGAGAAACATCTGCATTACGATCCACGGGCACGGATGATTATCGGCGAGGACCCTCAGCTACTTTTCTACCTACGGCGCCGCAGCGCCGAACAGCTCGCCGAGGTGGCTGGCAAGCGCCTGCCCCGGCCTCGCGACCAGGTTTTCGTCAGCTACAGCCACCGGGACGGGGCCTGGCTCGAGCGACTGGACACCCACCTGCGTCCACTCATCCGCGACGGAATGCTCGACCTGTGGGATGATCGGCGTATTCAGGCCGGAGACCGCTGGCTGACCGAGATCACTCAGGCCCTGGAACGGGCAAAAATTGCGATCCTTCTGGTCAGTGCCAATTTTCTCGCATCCGACTTCATTAATCACAAAGAAGTGCCGAAGCTGTTAGCGGCGGCGGACGCCGGTGGCTGTCGGATCATACCAGTAATCATTGGGGCGTGCTTATTCAGCGAGGACAAGCGGCTGAATATGTTCCAGGCGGCCAACCCTCCGGACAAGCCGTTGGACGCGCTGCCCAAGCATGCCGCTGACCGTTATCTGGTGGAGGTGGCGCGCCACTTTCTTCACCCATAGGTCGCGTCACCCATAGGTCGCGTCACCCGCCGGCCGAGCCAACCCGAACGGGTGATAGCGCCAGCACGGTCACAGCTCGTCATGCCTTGCACGCGCAACAGCCGTACCGTCTCGAAGCATGGCCGAGGTAATGCGGGGGCTGTCGGGCGACACCTACAACGTACCGAAGATAGTGAACATAACGGATGCATCGGACCAGCCCGGCGCGTCGATAGCAGGTGCCGCGGGCCCGGCCGTGCTCTTCGAGCGGGTCACGATCGCCGCCGGCCGGACACCGGTACTCACGAACGTCCACGGAACCGTCGAAACAGGCCATGCCGTCGCTATTATAGGCCCACGGCACGGTGGAAAATCAGTACTGCTCCAATCGATACTCGGGCTGGCACCGGTGATCAAAGGATCGGTCACCGTGCTCGGTCAGCCGCCGGGGCAGGCCCGCCGCCAGGTCGCGTACATCCCACCGGCCGACAGTTTTGACAGCAAAACTCGAGTCACCGTCATCCAGGTCGTACTCATGGGGCGCTACCGATGGATCGGATGGGTACGGCGCCCCACCCTCGCCGACCGGACGGTTGCCGCCCGCGCGCTGGCGAGAGTCGGGCTCGCCGACCGTTCCCGTGACCGTTTCGAGACGCTGTCCGGCACCCAGCGTCAACGGGTGATGCTCGCGCGCGCCATAGCCCAGCAGCCACGCATCCTCCTGCTCGACGAGCCGCTCACCGAGGTCGACGTGCCCAGCCAGGCAGCGCTGTTGGCCACCCTCGCAACGATGCGATCAGCCGGCGCCAGCGTCGTGATCTCAACCGACGATCTCGCCCTCGCGCATCTGGCCTGCGACGACGTGTTCCTGTTCAACCACCGTCAGATCGCTTTCGGGCCGACCGCGGCCGTCCTGACCCAGCATGCGCTCGATACCGCGTTCGGTGACAGCACCGACAGCACACTGGAATCATTGCGCGACGCAACAATCATGACCCAATACAGATAGCCCCTTCGCGGAGCCCTGAACAGCGAAAAACACCCTAACGTCATAGTTATGTTACCAACAGCAACAAGCACGCCGGAATTCGGTCGGGTTTCGGGGAGTCCGGCCGAATTCCGGCTGGGATGACGGGCATCATGGACGGCGCAGCCGGCGTGGGGAGTTGATCTGTTGTGATCGCGGGTCGTCCAGTGTCATCTGGTAGTCATCCAGGCGCATCCGCGGAGCGGGCCATCCGGATGGCGACGGTCGCGGCCGTCACCCTGGTCGCGGCGGTGGCAGCCTTCGTCTCCTACCGCCACATGCGTGGCGTCGCCATCGAGCACGGCGAGGACTCCATGACCGCGGCGGTGCTGCCGCTGAGCGTGGACGGGCTGATCGTCGCCGCCTCCATGAGCATGTGGGCGGACCGCCGTGCGGGCCGGCGCCGTTCCCAGCTGTCCTATGCCCTGCTCACTATGGGCGCATGCGCGTCGCTGGCGGCAAACGTCCTGCATGCCGACCCGAACCTGACAGCCAGGGCTATCGCGGCCTGGCCACCGTTGGCTCTGCTCGGTTCCTACGAACTGCTCATGCGTCAGATCCGCCCCGTGGGCCCGCTCCCCGACGCCCGCCGCCCGACCACCCACACGACCGATGTTCCGGTCGCGCCCGGTGAGAGGCTCAGCGGTACGGTCAGCATTCCCGCCCCGCGCACAGGGCAGCCCACGCTCGGGCGGTCACCACTGTTCCTGGCTCCCGTCCCAGTACAAACACCCGATCACGTCGAAGCCGTCGAAGATGTCGATCAGCCGGATCCAGCGGGCCCCCTGAATCCGGCTGATCCAGTCGACGGACGCCGTGCGGCCGGGTACGAAGCGGTGGCGGAGGATGTGGACGATCTACCGGACACCGCGGCGGAACCGTCCGGCCAGGCATTCCCAGGGCTGGACACCGCCGGAAAACGGGACGCCATCATCCGCGCGCTGGAACAGAGCGACGGCTCGGCGGCACAGGCTGCCGCGCTGCTCGCCGCCCGCGGTATCAGTGTCAGCAAAAGCTGGGTCTACCAGGTCCGCAAGGACACCCGCTTCGCCGGTATCGACACCGGACCGCTGCCGATACCGTCCCGTCCTCCGGCCCGTCCGGCCCGTGGCCTGGGCCGCGGCCTCACCCCGACTTGGACCCGCACCCCCTGACTCTGGTCAGCACAACCAGCCACCGAACCAGGGCTCCCCGCGTGCCACGCCGAGGGGGTTGTACGGCGGATAGCCCGTCACGGGCGAGAAAACCCACTGGACGGCGCGCCTACCCTTGGCAGATGGAGTTCACCCAGTCCGACAAGCTCGCCGACGTCTGCTACGACGTCCGGGGTCCTGTTCTCGACCAGGCGACGCGGTTGGAAGCCGAGGGCCAACGCGTCCTGAAGCTGAACATCGGCAACCCCGCGCCGTTCGGGTTCGCCGCACCTCCGGCGATTCTTCAGGCGGTGGTGGACAGCCTCGCCGACGCACAGGGTTACAGCGATTCCAAGGGCCTGGCATCCGCACGGGCGGCCGTGGTTCGTTACACCACCGGTAAGGGCGTCGCCGGAATCGACATCGACGACGTGTACCTCGGCAACGGCGTCTCAGAACTGATCATGATGTCCTTGCAGGCGCTGCTCAACGACGGCGACGAGGTGCTGCTGCCGGCACCGGACTACCCGCTGTGGACCGCGGTCGTCAGTCTGTGCGGCGGCCAGCCCGTCCACTACATGTGCGACGAGTCCGCCGACTGGATGCCCGACCTCGACGACATCGCAAGCAAGGTCACCACCAGGACCCGGGCAATAGTGATCATTAATCCGAACAACCCGACCGGAGCGGTCTACAGCCGCGAGGCGCTGTCCAGCATCATCGAGATCGCCCGCCGGCACAACCTCATGATCTTCTCTGACGAGATCTACGACCGGATCCTCTATGACGACGCCGAGCACATCTCCACCGCGGCGCTCGCTCCGGACATCATGTGTGTCACGTTCAACGGGCTGTCAAAGGCGTATCGACTCGCCGGCTTCCGCTCCGGCTGGATGGTTGTCTCCGGTCCGCGCACGCATGCCACCAGCTACGTTGAAGGCCTCAACATCCTGGCGAACATGCGGCTGTGCGCCAACGTCCCGGGCCAATATGCCATGCGGGCCGCGCTTGCGGATGACAGCGGAGCTGGCGACCTCGTGTTGCCCGGCGGCCGGTTGCACGAGCAGCGCGACGTGGTGTGGAAACTTCTCAACGATATTCCGGGCATATCGTGCGTGAAGCCACGCGGCGCGCTGTACGCGTTCCCGCGTATCGATTCGGCCGTTCACCGGATCGTCAATGACGAGCGGCTCGTCCTGGACCTGCTGCTGACCGAAAAAATTCTGCTCGTGCAGGGCACCGGCTTCAACTGGCCCAGGCCCGATCATATCCGGATAGTCACCCTGCCCGGGGTGGATGACCTCACCGACGCGATCGGCCGTATCGGCAGGTTCCTCGAGACCTACACACAGAGCTGACGACAGGAGGATCCGTAATCATCGAAACGATCGAGAGCGAAAATAACGAAAACCGTTATCAATATTTTTCGCACGGTCGACCGCATGCCAACGAGCGTGGCCCCTTTGCCGCCCCCCGGAGGAAGCCAGCGGTGAGAGAGTGAAGGCTGTGTCCAGTGCCGAATCCAGCCGATCCGCGCCGCCCCCGGCATCATCGCGAGCCGTGTCCGGGTCGACGCCTCCGCCCACATCCGCAGCGCCAGGGAGGTCGAGCGGTAACAGACGGTCCGCGCTCGGCCGGGGGACAGCCGTCCGGGCCACCCGCCAGGGCGATGCGGTCTCCACCGCGCTCGCCGAGATCGATGCCTTCACCAGCGCCCAGGACCTGCACGCGTACCTGCGCGACGGTGGTCAGGCCGTCGGCCTGACCACCGTGTACCGGCACCTGCAGGTCCTCGCTGACCGGGGTGAGGTGGACGTGCTGCGGCGTGACGACGGCGAGACCCTCTACCGCCGCTGCACCACTGACAATCACCACCATCACCTCGTGTGTCGTCGCTGCGGACGGACCGTCGAGGTCGAAGGACCGGAGATCGAGGTGTGGACGGACCACATCGCGACGGCGGCGGGCTTCACCGATGTGGCCCACACCCTGGAGATCTACGGGACCTGCGCCACCTGCGCGGTCAGTCCGGACTGACCGGACTGACCGGACTGACCGGACTGACCGGACTGGGGCTACGCCAGCCTGGAACCGGGTGCGCCGGGAACTGTCCCCCGCGCATCCTCAGCCAAGGCTCAGCAAGGCCGGAGCGAGCTCACGCCACTGCCGGCGGGGCAGCCCGCGGCGGTCCGCATCAAGGACCTGGACGCACACATGATCGGCTCCGGCATCAAGATGTTCGCTGATCCGGCCGAGCAGGACGTCCGGATCACCCCACGGCACGATCGTGTCGACGAGCCGGTCGGAACCCGCGCCCACGAGGTCGTCGTCGGTGAAGCCGAAACGGCGCAGGTTGTTCGTGTAGTTCGGCAGCCGCAGATACGAACCCGTATGCCGCCGCGCCAGCTCCCGCGCGCTCTCGGGATTCGTGTCGAGGACGAACGCCTGCTCTGGGACAAGCAGCTTGCCCGGCCCGAGGATCTTCCGTGCGCTTGCCGTGTGCTCCGGCGGCACGAAGTAGGTGTGCGCGCCGTCCGCCCGGACCCGTGCCAGCTCCAGCATCTTCGGGCCAAGCGCGGCCAGGACCCGCGTTGAGGAGGCCGGTGGCACTGCCCGGTACTGCTCCCGAGCCGCCCGATCCATCTCGTCGAGATATGCCCGCAGCTGCGTCAACGGCTTGGTGTAGGCAACGCCGCGGATCTCCATCAGGGACGCGTGTGACACGCCGAGCCCGAGCAGGAACCGGTCTCCGAACGCCTCGGCGAGGGTCAGCTGCCCGGCCGCCATCGTCTGGGGATGCCGGGCGAAAATCTGCGCGATCCCGGTCGCGACCGTGAGCCGGGAGGTCGCCGCGAGCATCAGCGCGGCTGTCACCAGGACCTCCCGGCCCTTGACCTCACCAGTCCAGACCGCCCGGTAGCCCAGCTCGTCGAGTTCGGCCACGGCCGCCCGGACAACCGAAGCCGGGGAGAAGTCGAACTGGCCGCTCCAGATCCCGACCCGACCGAGGTCACAACGGACGGGCGGGCGCGCGGTGTCGACGATGGCGCTGGCGGTGTCGGCGCCGCTCGCGGACGTCGGGGCAGTTGTCACCGCACCACGCTATCGGGACGCGCCGACCACGGCAGACAGCCGGAAGCCGTGTCCGGGGTTGCTCGCCACCATGGGACGACTATCGTCAGCTCCGCGGTGAACGGTCCCGCTGACCGCGGCGACCGGCTGCCCCAACCGGCGGCTGCGACCGACGATCTCGGGGACGGCCGAGGATGACCGGAGGACACTATGTCCGTTCCTGACACAGACGGGCCGAACGGCGCCGTCACACCCGTCCCGCGTGATCCCCGGGATTCACGTGAATCACAGGGATCACGTGAATCCCGGGACGGCAGCCCGGAGCCGGTACGGCTGCTCACGCCGGGCGGTGAGCGGCTGCCCGACCAGACCTACGATCCCTACCTGTCTGACCTCACCGGCGCTGATCTGTACGGGCTCCTACGCGACATGGTGATCGCGCGCCGCTTCGACGAGGAGGCAACCGCTCTCCAGCGCCAGGGTGAGCTTGGCCTGTGGGCCAGCCTGCGCGGCCAGGAAGCCGCCCAGGTCGGCTCCGCCCGGGCGCTGCGTGCCGACGACATGGTCTTCCCGTCCTACCGGGAGCACGCGGTGGCCTGGTGCCGTGGCGTCGACCCGCTGGACATCCTCAGCCTGTTCCGTGGGGTCACCCACGGAGGATGGGACGCGGACGAACACGGGTTCCAGTGCTACGCGATCGTGGTCGGCTCGCAGACCCTGCACGCCACCGGTTACGCGATGGGCATCTCCCGCGATCATGCGGTGGGTGCGGGTAGTAACGGCCACCGCATGCCGGCCACGCTGGTCTACTTCGGAGACGGAGCATCCAGCCAGGGCGACGTCAACGAGGCGCTCAACTGGGCGGGTGTCTTCGAAGCTCCGGTGGTGTTCTTCTGCCAGAACAACCAGTGGGCGATATCCGCGCCGGCCCGGCGGCAGACCAGGGTGCCGATCTACCAGCGGGCGTCAGGTTTCGGTATTCAGGGGATCCAGGTGGACGGCAACGACGTGCTGGCGACGCTCGCGGTAACCCGCTGGGCGCTGGAGTCGGCCCGCCAGGGACGCGCGACGCTGGTGGAAGCGGTGACCTACCGGATGGGTGCCCACACCACCGCTGACGATCCGTCCCGGTACCGCCATGCCGAGGAACTGGCCTACTGGGGAGAGCATGACCCGCTGCAACGGATGACCGCCTATCTGCGCGCCGGTGGGCTCCTGGATGACCATGCGGCAGCCGCTCTCGACGCCGAGGCCGACGCCCTCGCGGCCACGTTGCGTGAACGTTGTCTGAGCCTGCCCGACCCGTCCCCGCGCAGCATGTTCGAGCACGTGTACGTGGACGAGCCCAGAACCCTGGCGGCCATGCGGGACGCCTGGCCGGCAGCGGTACCGGCGGAACCGGCTGATCCGGAACCGGCCGGACCGGCGGCCTGGAACACCCGCCCGCCCCTGACGCGGGTCACCCAGATCGCGGCCACCGCGGGCGTGACCGCCGGAATGCCGGCCGCACCGGGCCCAGCCCGCCAGCCACGAAAGGCTGTCTGACGGTGCGCTCGACACTGACGCTGGCCAAGGCCCTCAACACCGGTCTGCGCACGGCCATGGCCGCCGATGAGAAGGTCGTTGTGATGGGCGAGGATGTCGGCAGGCTCGGCGGCGTCTTCCGGATCACCGAAGGGCTGCTCGCGGACTTCGGCGAGGCTCGCGTCATCGACACCCCGCTGGCCGAGTCCGCGATCATCGGCACCGCGATCGGGCTGGCGATGCGCGGGTTCCGGCCGGTGTGCGAGATCCAGTTTGACGGCTTCGCCTACCCGGCCTTCAACCAGATCGTCACTCAGCTGGCGAAAATCCATTACCGGAACCAAGGGCGGGTCCGCTTGCCGGTGACGGTTCGCATCCCGTTCGGTGGTGGCATCGGCGCTGTGGAACACCACAGTGAGTCGCCAGAGGCGTACTTCTGCCATACCGCGGGCCTGAAAGTCGTGGCCTGCGCCAGCCCGGCCGATGCCCACACGATGATCCAGCAAGCGGTCGCGGCCGATGACCCAATAATCTTTTTCGAACCCAAGCGCCGGTACTGGGACAAGGGGGAGGTCGAGACCGACGAACCACTCGCCAACGCAACGCCGCTGCACGCCAGCCGGGTTGTCCGGACCGGGGGCGACGCGACACTCGTCGCCTACGGCCCGATGGTACGGACCTGCCTGGACGCAGCCGCCGTCATGGCGGACGAGGGGCGCGAGCTCGAGGTCATCGACCTGCGCACCCTTTCCCCGCTGGAGCTGTCCCCAGTGTTCGCGTCCGTTCGCCGCACCGGCCGGTGCGTGGTCGTGCACGAGGCACCGTCGAACGTGTCCCTGTCCGCGGAGATCGCGGCCCGGGTGACCGAGGCGGCGTTCTACTCCTTGGAGGCTCCGGTGCTACGCGTCACCGGCTATGACATCCCATACCCGCCGTCCCGGCTGGAAGAACACCACCTGCCGGATGTCGACCGGATCCTGGACGCCGTCGACCGTTCCTTCCAGTACTGACGACCGGTGCTGGCCGATCTGTCGAGCCAGCCCGTCGAAGCAGACCCGTCGAACCAGACCCGCGCGGCGCGCGCCAGGCCGCGAGCCGTCCGCCAGTTGGAGGTCACCTGTGCCGCGTGAACAGTTCCGCCTCCCTGACCTGGGCGAGGGCCTACCGGACGCCGAAATCGTCCGGTGGCTGGTGGCGGTGGGCGAGCCTGTGACGATCAATCAGCCGATCGTCGAGGTGGAGACCGCCAAGGCGCTGGTGGAGGTGCCTTCACCACTCACGGGTGTCCTCGTCGTTCGACACGCCGAACCCGGCGACACCGTCGAGGTGGGACGGCCGCTGATCACCGTCGACACCGATGCTACGGCAGCGGCGGACCTCGGTCCGGTCACCCGACCGGACCACGGAACGGACCACGGAACGGACAGCCCGGCGGACGGGCGGACACCCGTGCTGGTCGGGTACGGCCCGCGCGCATCCGCTGGGCCGTCACACACCCGGCCCCGGCAGCGGACCGACGAGAACGGACAGAACAGGCAGCAGGAACGCAACAAACCGGACGGACCGGCAATCCGCCCAGACCACGCCGAGCACGCCGAGCGGCGATCCCAGCCTGGGGTACTGGCGAAACCACCAGTCCGCAAGCTGGCTCGGGATCTCGGCATCGACCTGTGGCGGATCGCCGGTACTGGGCCGCACGGAACGATCAGCCGGGCGGACGTCGAGGCGGCCCGGCTGCCTGCCCGTGAGGAGCCTGCCAGCCGCGTCCGCCGGATACCGGTGACCGGCGTCCGGCGCGCGACCGCGGCGGCAATGGTGACCAGCGCGTACACCGCGCCGCAGGTAACCGAGTTCGTCAGCGTCGATGTCACCGAGATGATGGCGGCTCGGGACCGGATTGCCGCCCTGCCCGAGTTCACGGGTGTGAAGGTGACCGCGCTGTTGTTTGTCGCACAGGCGCTGTTGACCGCGGTCCAGCGGCATCCAATGATCAATTCCAGCTGGGCGGAAGCGGTCGGTGACGCACCCGCGCAGATCCTCATCCATGAGGATGTCAACCTCGGGATCGCGGTGGCCTCGCCCCGAGGGCTCGTGGTGCCGAACATCCCGCGGGCGCAGGGGATGGGGCTCGTCGCGCTCGGGCACGCCCTGCATGAACTGACCACGGCTGCCCGCGCTGGAAAAATCACACCTGATTCGCTACGCGGCGGAACCATCACAATTACCAATATCGGCGTGTTCGGAATCGACATCGGAACGCCCATCCTCAACCCGCCGGAGGCCGCGATCCTCGCCCTTGGCGCCATCCGTCCGACGCCGTGGATACACAACGGAGAACTCGCCGTCCGGACGGTCGCGCAACTCGCCCTGACCTTCGACCACCGGATCGTCGACGGCGAGCTCGGCGCCAGGGTACTCGCGGACATCGGCGCGATGCTCGCCGACCCAGCCGTGGCCCTGGCCTGGAGTTGACCAGTCTCCGCGGCACCCGCGGACCCGCGTTCTGGTGTCTGTGAGTAACGATTATGAGGCCATAGCGAGCACCCGCCGAGGTATCCACAAGACGGGACACAACAGACCAACCCGGGACATCAACCGGGACAAAGAGCACGGGATGGGGCGGACAACGGAGGAAGGAGCTCGCCTGGTACGGTTGCGCCTTGCTTACGGCTTCCGACACAGCTTCCGTACAAAGGGGTGAAACGCATGACGCGCGTGGAGGCACTGCAGGCCGCCGACGAATTTGTCGCCAAGGTCCTGACCTCCGCAGGCTCCAGCGGCCGTTTTAACGGACCTCTCAACCTCGCTGAACGCGTCGATCTGACGCTGCGGGTGGCGAGATTCCTGCTGGAGGGCCAGGGCACTTCCGAGGCCGACGACCTGCTCAAGCGGGACATGCGCAATGAGCTGGACCAGGCTTTCCCGCCGCTGCGTACGTCATGAAACGACCGGTGGTCCGAGGATCACCCCGCCGTGCCGCAACAGGCCGACAGCGGGTGAACGCGCGGCAGGCGTTCGGCCGCGTGCCGCTGCCGTCAGCTCCCGCGTGCCTCCGCCGGGCACGTCAGGGGCTGGGAGCCTGGTAGCGGCGGGCCGCCGGGGGCGCGATCCAGGCTCTGTCTCGCGCGCCCGACGGTTGCATGTGGTGACCATCGCCCCGCCCCGCCTCCGAACGACGCCTGAGCGGCGCCCGGTGTGGGGCAGCTGTCAGAACGCGTCCTCAGTCAGGTCCATCAAGTCAAGATCGGTAGCCTGGAGAACGCTGAGCCGAATCGACAGCTCGGGCAGCACGTTCGCGACGAACCACCGGGCTGTGGACACTTTGCCCTCGTAGAAGGCACGCTCCCTGGCTGCCGAGGCCTGTTGCGATCCGGTGAGCGCCGCTGTGGCCACCTCGGCCTGACGCAGCAGCAGCCAGCCGATCACAAGGTCGCCGACACTCATCAGCAGCCGCGTGGTGTTCAGACCCACCTTGTACACCTGCCTGGGATCCTGCGCGGTACCGGCGAGAAAACCGGTCAGCACATCGACCATGGACTGGACGTTCTCCAGCGCGGCAGCCAGGATCTCCCGTTCCCGGCGCAGTGCGCCGTCCCCCGCGCCGTCCTTGGCGAAGCTCTGGATCTCGGTGAACAACGCGCTGAGGGCCTGGCTGCGATCTCGCACGATCTTGCGGAAGAAGAAGTCCTGTCCCTGGATGGACGTGGTGCCCTCGTACAGGGTGTCGATCTTCGCGTCGCGGATGTACTGCTCGATCGGGTAATCCTGCAGGTAGCCAGAACCACCGAAAACCTGCAGGGACGTCGCCAGCAGTTCATAGGACCGCTCAGAGCCAACGCCCTTGACTATCGGCAGCAGCAGGTCGTTGAGCCGTCCGGCGAGGTCGTCCGGCGTGCCCGCGGCGTTCGCCACGGCAACCCTGTCCTGGACGGTGGCGGTGTACAGGACAAGCGCGCGCATGCCTTCCGCGTACGCCTTCTGCAACATGAGCATCCGCCGGACGTCCGGGTGATGAATGATCGTGACACGCTGTGCGGCCTTGTCCATGAGCTGCGTCAGATCAGCGCCCTGGACCCGGCTCCGCGCGAACTCCAGGGCGTTCAGATACCCCGTGGACAGTGTCGCGATGGCCTTGGTGCCCACCATCATGCGGGCGTACTCGATGACCTCGAACATCTGGGCGATGCCGTCGTGGACGTCTCCGACGAGCCAGCCGACCGCCGGGTGCTTCTCGCCGAAGCGCAGCTCACAGGTGGTGGATACCTTCAGCCCCATCTTCTTCTCGACGCCGGTGACGTAGACACCGTTGCGCTCGCCAGGTTCGCCGGTCACCGGGTCCACCAGGAACTTCGGGACCAGGAACATGGACAGTCCCTTGGTGCCCGGTCCGCTGCCCTCCGGCCGGGCAAGAGTGAGATGGAAGATGTTCTCCGGAACATCCCAGTCACCTGAAGTGATGAATCGTTTCACGCCCTCGATGTGCCAGGTGCCGTCGGCCTGTGCCAGCGCCCTGGTGCGGCCCGCACCCACGTCCGAACCCGCGTCGGGCTCGGTGAGCACCATCGTCCCGCCCCATTGCCGCTCGATTGCCTGGCGGGCGAA
>NZ_CAKJTO010000038.1:41626-43817 GCF_917627405.1 Protofrankia sp. Cj5 | reverse complement strand
TTCCGGCGGCGACCACTAGGTCTAGCACCTTGCCTAGCGGCTGTTTGGGGCTGTGACCTGGCCTCTAGCGTCTAGCGGCCTTCCGTCGAGCTGCTCCGAAAATGACGGAAAGGGGTGCCCGGGGGAGCCTCTTTCCGTCTGCTAGAGATCTACGGGGTGGGGTGAGTGATGTTGTTGAGGTGGCGTCCGTACAGCCGATAGATGCGGGCGTCGAGGATGGTGCGGAAGTCGGCTTCGCCGAGCGTCGGGGGGTCGACGCTGGTGTCCACGGTGGGTGTCCAGCCGACGGGGCCATCAGTGCCGGGGTGGTCCGGTCGCCGGTGAGCGGGTGTGGGGATGGGACCGAAGGCCAGGATGACGGTCGGGTCGGTGGGTTCTGCGGGTCGGTGGTCGAGGTAGACGGCGCGGGGCAGGGTGGCGGTGACGTCGATGAGGTCGTGGAGGCCGGCGCCGGGGGTGAGGGTGAGTTCGTAGAGTCCCCGGTCGGTGCGGCGGACGGAGACGAAGCGTCGGCCGTCGAACGGGGTTGCGCCGGGGGCCGTGGTCGGGGGTTTTCCAGATCGGGCTACGTTGTGACCCCCACGAGTCGCGGTCTTCGTCGGCTGGAGACCGCCCCCGACGCGGGCGTCAAGCGTTGCAATCGTTGCGGGCGCGAAAGGTACGCCGGTAGGCGGCAGGCGGAACGCCGAAGGCGGTGCGGAAGTGCTGGCGCAGGGAGACGGTGGCGCCGAAGCCGGCGTGCTCAGCGACGCGGTCGATCGGCAGGTCGCTGCTTTCGAGCAGATGCTGAGCTCGTTGCAGCCGCTGCCCGGTCAGCCACTGGCCGGGGGTGAGGCCGACCTCTTGGCGGAACCGCCGGGTGAAGGTGCGGACGCTCATCCGCGCGTGGGCGGCCAGGTCGGGCAGGGATACCGGTTCCTGTAGGCGTTCGAGCGCCCAGGCACGGGTTGCGGCGGTGCTGGCCTCCCACGGTTCTGGGACAAGGTGTCCGATGTGCTGGGTCTGCCTCCCATCGGGCCAAGGTGACATGATCCAACGCCGAGCCAGCCGGGTGGCGACCTCGCTGCCGTGGTCGCGGCGGACCATGCGCAGATAGAGCTCGGTACCGGAGACGGCGGAGGTGAGCACGTCGCCGTCGTCGATGAAGGGCACGTCGGGGTCCATCTTCACGCGGGGAAACATGCGCTGGAAGCGGTCGATGTCTGGCCAGTGGATGCTGACCCGGCGGCCGTCGAGCAGGCCCGCGGCGGCCAGAATGAACGTCGCCGTGCGGATCGAGACCAGGCGTGCGCCGGCTGGGATGCGGGCGAGCGCGTCGGCTATCTCGTCACGCAGCCGCCCGTGTGGGATGACCGCATCGACTGGGTGGACGGCGGGAAGCACGACGGTGTCCGCCTCCGCCAACGCCCCGGCTCTGTTGTTGGCAGTGGCGGCGTGCATGGGCTGGCCGCCAACGGTACAGACGGCCACCTCGTAGAGCGGTGTGCCGTCCGGCCGGGCGGCGTCGCCGAAGATCCCCACCGGGATGCTCGTCTCGAATGGGATTACGCGGTCCAAGGCGAGGACGGCGACACGATGCATGGCTGAATCCCATCTGGTAGCGACCTGTACCGCCCGTTTTCGATGAAGGGAAGCCCTATGGAGTGGGTGTGAGGAAAGACACGATCGGCCTTGTGGCATGTGCGGAAGGGCGGAACCTTCGGTCGGTGCGGGGGTGATAGGCCGGCCTGCGACGGCCTGCGATGGATCACAATCTCCGGAAGACGGTTGTGCGCGGGTTGAATGGCGGTGGTGGCATGGTTGAAGGGCTGGCCAACCCGAACGGCCGCCGGTGGCGAGTGGCTGACGGCCCCGCATCGACGTCTTCCTCCTGGCGCCCGGGAGATATGGGGTGGCTGGACCCCGGCGCCCTCGGCCTGTAGGCCCGGTTGAGAGGCTCCGGCAATAGGACTGTCCGGCTCGCGCCGCCCGGTCCGGCGCCTCGCGTCGTTGTTGTCGGTCGGCGCCCAACACAGGGCGCCTCCCTCCGCCGCCTCGCGATCCATCCGCCCGGGCGCCGCTCCCTGATCGAACGCCCTATTGCCGGAGCCTCTTAGCTCGTACCGATGGCGGTGCGTATCCCACACGATTGATATCAGCTTTTCGGTCGATTTTGTCGAGATTCAGGAGATCGCAATTTTGTACCCTTAGA
>NZ_CAKJTO010000038.1:0-41353 GCF_917627405.1 Protofrankia sp. Cj5 | reverse complement strand
GCCGGTCGCTCTTAATTCAAGCTTTGAGATCATTCAAACTGTCGGTGTGCTGACGGTCGACGGGGCGAAAATTTGGTCGAGCCGAGCTGCGAGTGGCGGCTGAGAGGCGTCGCCGGGCAGCTCGAGACGGGTCCGACGGCGGAAGGGTAACCGAAATATGGCTCGAGAGGGTACGGGCGCCACCGTCGACGGATCGACGGCGGCACCGCACGGGTCCGTCGGCAACGGCGTCGGGGCCGCCCCGCCCGGGTTATGGTTTGGGGTGCTCGGGCCGCTGGAGGTCCGCCGGAACGGCGAACTCCTGCCGCTGCGGAGCGCGCGGGAACGGGCGCTGCTCGGTTTGCTGCTGTCCGAGCATAACCGGGTCCTGTCGGTGTCGCGGCTGGTGGACGGGGTGTGGGGGGCGGAGCCGCCGCTGACGGCGGAGAAGACGCTGCAGGGCTATATTTCCCGGCTGCGCCGGCTGTTGGAACCAGACAGCCCACGGGCTGGCTGGCGCATCCTGATCACCTCACCGCCCGGCTACAGCCTCCGGGCCGGCACGGCGGCCCTGGACGCGGCCGTGTTCGAACAGCTCGCCGGGCAGGCGCGGCAGGCACTGGCGGCCGGTGCCCCCGAACTCGCGCTCGCCCGCCTCCGGCGTGCGCTGGGGTTATGGCGGGGGGAGGCGTACGAGAACCTCGACGACGCCGAGTTCGTGGTAAGCGAGCGGGACCGGCTGGCGGAGCTGCGGCTCGCCGCCGTGGCCGACCGCATCGACGGCGAACTGGCGCTCGGTCATGCCTCGGCCTTGGTCAGCGAGCTGCAGCGGCTGGTGGCCGAGTACCCGTTGCGGGAGCGGTTACGAGGCCAGCTGATAGTCGCGCTGTACGAATCAGGGCGGCAGGCGGAGGCGCTGGATGCCTACCGCGCGGCCCGGACCCGGAGCGTGGACGAAATCGGTGTGGAGCCCGGCCCGCAGCTGCGGGCGCTGGAAGCGGCCATCCTCGCCGAACAGCCCAGCCTGCGCCCGGACGCGGTGCGTCCGCAGGAGCTGCCGGCCAGACTGGACGCGGACCGGAACCCGCTGGTCGGGCGGGAGGGGGAACTGCGTCACCTTGAATTGGCGTGGGGGCGTGCCCTCGACGGCTCGGGCGGGGTCGTGATCGTCGAGGGCGCACCGGGGATGGGCGCCAGCCGGCTGGTGGCAGAGTTCGCACGCCGGGTGGGCAGCCGGGGCGCCGCGGTCGTCCTTGGCCCAGTGGACGCCCAGATGCTCGTGGGAACCACGGCGGAGCATCCGGTGCTGGTCGTCCTCGACGACCCGCCGGGGGCGGACCCAGCTGAGTTGCAGCGGCTGGCGGCCGCAGCCGTGCGGCTATCGGTACTCGTCGTCGCCGTCACCGGACCCGTCGGCGACCGGACGGAAGAAAAAGAGACGGACCGCCCGCCCGGTGCGGCCGAAGCCGGCTCTCAGGAGGTACTGCGGCTCGGTCCACTCGGGCTGGAGCAGGTCAGGACGATTGTGGCCGGCTATGTGACTGACGAGGAACTCGCGGAGGCAGCCAAAGCGGTGGCCGCGTCCTCCGGCGGCGTCCCCGCGCGGGTACACGAGCATGCGGCCGGCTGGGCGGATACCCGGGGCGGGGAGCGGGTCGGCCGGAGCGCCGCGTGGCTGGTCAGCGGTCGGCGGGAGCTGGGCGCGGCCGAGCACGCGATGGTCGCCGACGTCCTCTACCTGCAGCGAGCGAGGCTCCGCCGCCGCGCTGCGGCACCTGATGGCTCCACCGCACCGGAGAGGCCCGCCGACCTAGCCGGCGGGAGGGCTGCCGTCCTGTGCCCGTACAAGGGGCTGGCACGTTTCGAGGAGTCCGACGCCCCGTACTTCTTCGGCCGGGAACGGCTGGTGGCCCAGCTGGTGGCCCGCTGCGTGGCCGCGCCGCTGCTGACAGTGGTGGGCCCGTCGGGCGGCGGGAAGTCGTCGCTGGTGCGGGCTGGGCTGGTGCCGGCGCTGCGTTCGGGCGTGCTACCCGGCAGCGAGCGGTGGCGGATCCGGCTGCTGCGGGCCGGCACGGTCGACCCGGCCGCAATCGACGTCGATAGCGGTGGGAACGAGCTCCTCGTTCTGGACCAGTTCGAGGAGGCGTTCACCACCTGGGCGCGGGAGAGCCGGGAGGAGTTCATCGACGTGTTGGCCGGTGCGCTCGAGCGGGGCGACGGCCGCCTGCGCGCCGTCCTCACGGTCCGCGCCGACTACTACGGCCACTTCGCCCGCCACCCGGCGCTCGCCCACCTCATCGGTGGCAACCATGTACTTATCGGCCCGATGACGATAAGCGAGCTACGGCGGGCGATCTCCGAACCCGCCCACGTCGCCGGACTCGAGCTCGAGGAGGGGTTCACCGACACGGTCCTGGCCGATGTCCGCCACGAGCCGGGGGCGCTGCCGTTGCTGTCCACCGCGTTGCTCGCCACCTGGGAGCGCCGCGACGGCCGAGTGCTGCGCACCGCAGCCTACCGCGAAGCCGGTGGGATGGCAGGGGCGATCACCCGGCTCGCCGACGGCGTCTACGACTCACTCGACACCGAGGGCCAGGCGACTGCCCGGAAGGTGTTTCTCCGGCTCGCTACCCCCGGCGAGGGCGCCGCCGATGACCTGCGCCGCCGGGCGCCGCGGGCCGAGCTGGCCGGCGGTGGGCCAGAGGACGCCGTGCTCGCCGCGCTGGTCGAGCGGCGGCTGGTCACCGCCGACGGCGACACGGTGGAGGTTGCCCATGAGGCGCTGCTGCGGGAGTGGCCCCGGCTGCGGGCCTGGCTGGAAGCCGACCGCGACGGCCGGCGGGTGCACCGCCACCTCACCGAGGCCGCCGGCGCCTGGGCCGCGGCCGGCCGCGACCCGGCCGACCTCTACCGCGGCGCCCGTCTCGACGCTGCCCAGGAGTGGGCCACCGCCCACCTCGGGGACGCCAACCTGTTGGAGCGCGCCTTCCTGGACGCCTCCGCCGCCGTACAGGAACGCGCGCTGCACCACGCCCGGCGCAGCGCCCGGCGGCTGCGGGTGCTGGCCGCCGTGCTGGCCGGGCTGCTGGTGATCGCGTTGACCAGCGTCGGCGTGGCGGTCATGCAGCGCGGCGCGGCCAACCAGCAGGCACAGATGGCCCGCGGGGCCACCCGGTCGGCGCAGGGCAGCAGGCTGGCGACGCTGGCCGCCGGCCTCGACACCGACCAGGTCGACCTGGCGCTGCTGCTCGGCGTGGAGGGCTACCGGCTCGCCCCTTCCCGGGACACCGAAGGCGGTCTGGTGACCGCGCTCGTCCACACCCCGGCCAACCTCGATCAGATCATCCGGTTCGGCGCCCCCGGCCTGCTGCCGATCGTGCCCCCGTCGGTGAGTCGGGACGGGCGGCTGCTCGCCGTCCCGGGGCGAGACGGCACGGTCACCGTGTGGGACCTGACCGCCGGCCGAGTCCAGCGCACGCTGCACTGGCCCACCGGCCGCCAGCTCGCCGTCTTCAGCGCGGACGCCACGATGCTCGCTGTCGGCGGGAACGACGGGACCATCGTCGTCTGGGACGTCATGCGCGGCGAACAGGTCGGGGCACCCATCCGGGCCGGGGACGGCCTCGCCTACGGGCAGTTCGACCCGGACAACCCGTCCCGGCTGTTCGCGGTCGACAACAGCGGGCGGATCGTCCTGTGGGACCGCTCTGTTCCCGACGCGCCCCGACAGGTCGGGCCACCGCTGCAGGTCCCGATGAAACCCGGCGATATCCCGCTTGTCGTGATCAACGCGGACGGGAGCCGGCTCGCCGGGGTAGGGACCGGTGGCTCATCGACGCGGGTGTGGGACGCTCATACCGGACAGTTCCTGCGGGAGCTGCCCGGACGCCTCGGCTTCTTCGGCCCCGACGGCGTCACACTGCCAACCGCCCTCGGTGACCATGTGATGCTGTGGGACGTCGACACCGGGCAGCTGCGTCAGGCACCGCTGACCGGCTTCACCAGGGCTGGCGCCGGCGCTGTGATCAGCAGCGACGGCCGGCGCTTGGTCGCCAACGACGAGGAGACCGATCTCACCCGGGTGTTCGACCTGCCGTCGGGCCGGCTGGCCGCCACATTCTCTCGGCCTGGGATCGTCCCGGTCGCCTTCCTGCCCGGCGGACGGCTGCTCACCAGCAGCGTGGCCGAGGCCGACATCTGGCGCCAGGACGCCGCCACATCACCGCTCGGCCGGACCCTGGACGGCCATGACGGCCATGACGGCCGCGTCGTGGCCGCGTTCATCCCCGGCGGCACCGAGATCGCAACCCAGGGCATTGACGACCGGCGGGTCCTGCTGTGGGATGCGGGCACCGGCCGCCTCGAGGGGCCGCTGCTCGACGGCGCCGTCGAGGCCCCCGCCGCGTTCAGCCCGGACGGCACCCTGCTCGCCGCACCGGGCCGGGACGGTACGGTCCGGCTCTGGGGCCAACGGCGGCGTGATGATGGCACAGCCGCCCCGCCGGAGTCCCACATCCCCGTGTCGTGGGAGCGGGCCGGCGGCGCCGAACTGGCGGTGCTTGCCGGCACCGGGCCGGCAGCGCGCGCCGACGCCGTCGCGTGGAGCCCGGCCGGGCGCCGGGTCGCCGTGGCCGCCGGCGGTTCGGTCCTGCTCTGGGATATCGGTGACCCGCAGCGGCCCCGCCTGGTGGGGCAGTCGGCCACGGCGGCCACACCAAGCCCAGGCGCGCCGGGCGCGCCGGACGCGCTGCGCCTCGTCTTCAGCCACGACGGGCGCTGGCTCGCCGCCGAGGACGTCCCAGGCCGCACCATCAGCCTGTTCGACGCCGCCACCGGCCGGACGGTGTGGTCGCAGCGGCTCGAGCTGGACGCGGTCGGCCCTCCGGCGGTGGTGTTCTCACCGGACGGCACGACACTGGCGGTCGGCTACGGGACGGTACCGGCCGGCGTCGTCGAGTTCCGCGCTGTCGAAACCGGGGCCGTGCGGCGCAGGCTGCCGACGCCGAGTCTCGGTGGGGTCGAGTTCCTCCGTGGCGGCCGGGTCGTGATGACGACGAGTACCGTCAACGGGCGCGGCATTGCACAGCTGTGGGACACCACCACCCTCGCGCCGATAGGCGAGCCCCTGCCACTGCCGCATGACGCGTACTCACTCTCGCGCAGCCCGGACGGCACCATCGCGCTGGCCGGCACCTCCGGAGGAACCGTTCAGATCTGGGACGTCGGCATCGAGGGCTGGGTGGCCACCGCCTGCCGTATCGCGGGGCGCAACCTCACTCAGGTGGAGTGGCGTAGCTACCTCCCCGGCGAGCCTTACCAGCGCACCTGTCCCCAATGGCCGGCAGGCTCGTGAGATCGAAATCTCATCGTGCCACGCCCCCGGCGGAAACCGCGGATTTAGGCGAAATCTCGGAATCAGCATATTCCCTGGCGGCATCGAGCACACGCCGATGGGCGTTTTCGGTACCCACTGAGATCCGCACGCCGTGTTCGGGATAAGACCTGATCTTCACTCCCGCTTTCAACACCGACGCGGCGAAACGCTCCGACGACGTACCCAGTGGAATCCAGACGAAGTTTCCGTACGAAGGTGTGGGTGCGAGGCCACAGGCGCCCAGGCCCGTGTGGAGATCCGTACGCAGCCGTCGCACCAGGTCAATCCTGGTGGCCAGCTCTTTCTTCTGCTCCAACGAGACCACCGCCGCGTTCTCGGCGATGCGGGTGACAGAGAACGGGATGACCGTCTTACGGGCAAGGCGCGCGATGTCCGATGCGGCGAAGGCGTAGCCGGCACGCAGCCCCGCGAGCCCGTGGGCCTTGGAGAACGTCCGCAGCAGGACGACTCTCGGGCACTCGCGGACGATGTCGAGGTCGCGCGGATCGTCTTCCTCGCTGAACTCCATGTATGCCTGGTCAAGGATAGCTACCACATGGGGCGGAAGGCTGTCGAGGAACCAACGAAGAGTGCGCCGGGTTATGCGGCAGCCCGTGGGATTGTGGGGGGAACACAGGATGACCGCACGGGTACGTGAATTCACGCTTGCCAGCAGTTCCGGCAGATCGTGCTCGCCGGTGGAGGTCAGCGGAACCGGTACGCCCCTGGCACCCGCCACTGCGATCAGCAGGGGATAGGCGTCGAAGCCAGGCCAGGCGTAGAGCACCTCGTCGTGACGGCCGCACAGGACAAGGAGAAGCTGCTGCAGCACCCCGGCGCTGCCCGGTCCGACCGTGATCTCCTCTGCATCAGCACCGAAGTATCGGGCGAGGCCGTGCCGCAGCAAGCGTGCGGTGGGGTCCGGATATAGATTGATCTTTTTGTTGCTCTGACACAGCGCTTCCGCCACCGCCGGCAGCGGAGGCAGCATGAGTTCGTTGTTCGACAGATCCAGGATCTCCTCGTCGTCATCCACCGGTGCGTCCGTGGAGCGGTAGGCGGAGAACCTGTCGAGCTCACAAATCCGGGCAGCCGGGCGATGGACAGGACTCGTTGCCATGAGCCTCCTTCTCGGTAGCTCGTTACTTCGTGAAAGCGTGTATTGCGTCACTCGGCACAGAGCGAGAGACAATCACTCGTCACCGGTTGCGGCCACGCGGCGAAACTGCGCAGGCCGTAGAGCAGGGGAGTACCCGTGGTTTGATAGATCATGTTTACCACCCCGAGCACCACAGCGTGATCGCCGACCCGTAGGATGCCGCTGACCTGACATTCCGCCATGGCGAATGCGTCCTCGACCAGCCAGGGCAAACCAGACCACGACTGTTTCCAGGTCACCCGTGCGAAGCGGTCGGGGTCGGGGCCCGAGAACACCTCCGCGGCATGTTGCCCACCCTCGTGCAGAAGGTTGATGGTAAAGCTGCCGTGGGACGTTACCGCCTGCAGCGTGGCGCTGCCGATCCGCAGGCAGACCAGCAGCGTCGGTGGATCCAAGGTGGCGCTAGTGATCGACGAGCACGTCATGCCCCGTGGCTGTTTTTCGGTGTCGAGGCTGGCGACCACCGCGATACCGGTGGGAAAGGCGCTCATCAGGTCGCGGTAGCGCTGCTGGCGTGTCCCGCTGGTCATGAGACACCGTGCAGCTGGCGCAGCAGATCGTAGGTGGACGGCAGTGAAGCCACCATGTCTGTCTGCTTCCGCTTGATGTCGGCGAACAGCAGCTCGGCCCGGGCGAGCGACTCGGGCTTGTAGGCGAGGGCGGGTAGCGGGGAGCGGGGCAGCATACCGAGTCCCGTAAATATGCAATAATAACTGCCGTTGGTCCAGAAATTGCGGAACTCGGCTTCGAAGTTGCCATAATAGTTTCCTTCATCGGTGATCGGCAGGTTCACCGGCAGCCCGGCCCGGTAGGTCTCGACCTTCTCCTTGATGCCGTCGGCAAGCCGCAGTTTCTTGTTCGCCGCCCAGAACGGCGTGTCCACGCGCGGCGAGAAGAAGTAATGTGCCTGGAGGAAGTCCCGCGTGTCGTCGAACATCTCCTCGATCTCGCGATTGAACCGGTCGATGAGCACCCTGTCGAAGTTCCGGTCGGGGAAGTGCTTGGCCAGCATGTGTATGGCCGCATAGATGAAGTAGATGCCGCTGGACTCCAGTGGCTCGACGAAGCAGGAGGACAGGCCGACGCTGACGCAGTTGCGCACCCAGGCCCTGCGGTTGCGGCCGACCCTGAAGCGGATGTGGTTGAACGTGGTCTGGTCAGGGTCGAGCCCCCACAGCCGCGCGAAGTCCACGGTGGCCTCGTCGCGGCTGGCGAAGCTACTGGAATAAACGTAGCCGCTGCCGAACCTGCCCAGCATGGGGATCTTCCACGTCCATCCAGCCGGCATGGCGATCGAGGAGGTGTAGGGCTCGATGCCGTTCGCCTCGTCGTCGTGCGGCACGGCTGTGGCCACCGCGCTGTCGCAGAGCAGGTGGTCACTCATGTCAATGAACGGCTCGCCCATCGCCTGATTGATCAAAAGTCCGCGGAATCCGGAGCAGTCGACGAACAGATCACCCTCAAGGAGCTGCCCCGACGCGGTGCGCAGCGCGGTGATGAAGCCCCGCTCGTCCGTCAGCACCTCGGTCATCTCGTCCTCGACATGCTCGACCGCCTGCTTGGTCACTGCGAAGTTGCGCAGGAACCTGGCGACAAGCTGGGCGTCGAAGTGCCAGGCGTAGGTGGTCGCCCGACGCATGTCGAGCCAGCGCGGGGCCTTCTTGGCGTCCATGATCGCGGTGTCGGTGAAGCAGGCGTAGTCATAGGGCTCGTTGGTCTCGCCCCGCAGCCTCTTGGCCGCCCAGTAGTGGGAGAGCGGGATCTGGTCGGCGGACGCCAGCAGGCCGAACGGGTGGTGGAAGGCGTCCACGTGGCCATAGCCGCACCGCGGCTGCGGGCTGCCCTCCCCGGGGGTGCGCCAGTTGATGAACTTCACGGCCATCTTGTAGCTGGCGTTACACTCGCGCATCCACTCTTCCTCGGCGATACCGAGGTAGTCGAAGAAAGCGCGCTGGAGGTTGGGGATGGTGGCTTCTCCGACACCGATCCGTGGAATGCTCGGGGCCTCCAGCACCACGATCTTCACCGTGTTCTGAAGCGCTTTGCCGAGGTAGGCTGCGGTCATCCAGCCAGCGGTACCCCCGCCGAGGATCACAACCGTCTTGATGCGGCTGTCCATGGTGTCTCCCTGATCAGATGGGGATGTGATTGGTTCGGACGGGATCCGAGCGCATGCGCCGGTGGCCTACGTGCCCACACCGGCAGCGCTGGCATCGGTAGGTGAATAGGTGAATAGATGGCAGGTGGACGATCGATCAGCTGTGAATCGCAACGGCCTGGGCACGGCGAGCCGGAATGACGATCTCAAACGCGCTCTCAGGCCGAGAGCAAATTCCTGGAACGCAGCTCGGCGATGACCGCGTCGGTCAGGCCCGCGGCGTGGGCTTCCGGCAGGGTCAGAGATGTCGGGATGCTTTGCTCAAAACTGAAGACGTTATGGGGATCGTACCGACGTTTCACATCCATCAGCCGGGGAAGTCTGTCCCCGTAGTAGGCGTGCAGCCAGTTGGCCAGATCGCGGTCCGGGCTGTTGACGTAGGCGCCGCCCGTCATGAACGGGAGCATCTCGTCGCGGATTCCACACAGCCAGTCGAGATGCTCACGATCGGACTCCGCGTCGTCCCAGTGCCCGAGGTACTCCACGCAGATGGACGCGTTTCGGTGCGCGAATGCCGAGTGTTCCGGCGGAACGTCACCCAGCACCGCGCCGCCGAGTCCGTAGAACCCCGTCCTGACTCCGGCGGGCGCAGTCCTGTGCCAGCGATCGAGGATTTTCATGGCGTATGAGTCGAGCGGTCTCGCGGCGAGCGCGGGGACGAATTTTGCCCGTATCGACGGAACCCGCTGAGTCCACGTGCCCACACTGTCCATGTAAGGCACGGTGCGCATGGAAGTCTCGCGCGGCGGATGTGCGTCGACCAACGGCTTGATGATTGATTTCAGCTCGTCGGCCGAGCCTTCGAACAGCCCGGTCGTCATGGCCATTCCGGCAGACCTGGGGAACAGGTTGAACCTGACGTTCACGCGCTCGTCCGCTCGAAGGATCCAGCGCTGCCATTCATCGAGTACCGCGATGCCGTCGTCCCAGTCCCATTTCATCGTAAACAGCGTCACCTCGGAAATAGGCCGCATCTTGAACGTATAGGAGGTGACGATCCCGAAATTCCCGCCGCCGCCGCCCCGCGAGGCCCACAGCAGGTCTGCGTGGTTCGTCTCGTCGACCGCCAGGATCCTGCCCCGCGCATCGACCACGGTGAGACCGACAAGGCTGTCGATGAGCAGGCCCCGCGACCGCACGAGCATCCCGATCCCGCCACCGAGGACGTGACCACCGATCCGGATGTCTGGGCAGACTCCCGCCGGGATCGTGCCGCCGACAGACCACAGAGCCGCGTATACCTCGCCCAGGAGGACACCGGGGCCGATGACAGCCCGGCTCCGGTCGTTGTTCACGGCCACAGACCCCAGCCTTGACACGTCGATCACGATGCCGTTGTCGAGGGTGCAGAAGCCCTCGACGTTGTGGCCACCGGAACGGATACGGAAGGGGATGCCATGGTCGCGCACATAACATAATGCGGCTGCTGTCTCTTCGGCGTCCCGTGGGTATACGACAGCCTGGGGCCGGCAGTCGAAACGCTTGTTCCAGATGCTGCGCGCCGTGTCGTACCTCGTGTCGGATGGCGTCACCACAAGACCAATGGTGTCAGGATAGGTTCCCATATTGCCTCCGCATTCGGCTGAATTCGACATGCTGGCGCCCTGGTTCAGGCTGGCGCCTTGGTTCGGCTGGCGCCGCTATGGCCCTATGCGAAGAACCTGATGGGCATCTTCGCGGCCTTCGCGCCCTCGGATACGGGCGGACGCCACGCGCCGTACGTGTGCGTGACGCCACCCTCCCGGCTCTCCAGATAGCAGATGATGTTAAGCGGCCAGCCAGCGTTTCGGAAAAGGTACTCATCCATACGGCTGGGATTCTCGCTCAGGTTTTCCGTGCCCCGTTCGTGCGGCGGCCCCACCCGGTGCCAGTCAGGATGCATATGGACTGACCCGAGCATCTCGAGTCCGTTGTCCTCGAATTCACGCACGACCTTCAGGAGCTGGCGCGAGTCACACCAGAATCCCCTCTCGCCATCATCGTACTGCTTTCCGAACTTGGGGGCGATGTTCTTCTTGAACTCCTCCATCGGCACCGAGTCAACGGCTCGGACATTGTCGGCGAAAGCGATCCTTCGAAGCACCATCGCGTCGCCTTCCACAGTTCCACCGAGAAGCCCGAAACTGTTGGGGCGGTGCAGGCGTGAACCGCCCGCGGCCACCGACTCAAGACCAAGGCGATACTCCCCTATAGCATCCTCGATGAAAGATGCGAACACCTCCGGGTCGGCGACCACCACCTCGACGTCATCAAAGACTCCAGCACAATTTCCCGGCAACATCCGGGTTTCTGGCATGATGGTGCTCCTCTCCGAGAGAGTGTGTTTCCCAGTGCCTGGACTCCGGCGGGCGCGTTGTCAGACGAGCCCGCCGTTGGCGTGGATGACCTGCCCGTTGACCCAGCCGCCCTGTTCGCCAACGAGAAACTCCACCACTTTGGCGATGTCCTGCGGACGTCCAATCCTGCCGAGCGGAATCTGCCGGGCCAAAGCTTCGATGGCATCCGGGGACCTGCCGCGCAGCAAGAGCTCAGTGCCGGTGGGACCGGGGGCGACGGCGTTGACCGTGATGTTCCGCCCCGCCAGCTCTTTGGCGAGTTGACGTGTCAGCACCTCGACCGCGACCTTGCACGCGTTGTAGACCGCCTGCCCCGGCGCACCCAGGGCGGCAGCCGAGCTGGAGAAGGTAATGATGCGTCCGCCAGGCCGCACCCGGGTTGATGCGGCCCGCAGCATGTTGAACGTGCCGCGAAAATTGACATCCACAACACGACGGAAGCTCTCGTCATCGGTGTCGGCCAAGGGGCCTCGCCGGTCGGCGTGCGCCCCCGCACAGCTGACCACGATGTCCACACCGCCGTACGCCTTCTCCGCCGCCGCGAACAGCTGGTCGACATCGTCTGGCTCGCTGATGTCGCCGCGAACCGCCAGCGCTCGTCCGGCCCCGGTCCCGACGATCTCAGCAACCAGCTTGTCAGCGGATACAGTGTCCTCGACGAAACCGACGACCACGTCGAAGTCGTCGGCGAGCCGTCGGGAGATCCGCGCACCGATCCCGCGGGTGCCGCCTGCCACAATCGCGACCCTGCGCGTTACGTCGGCCGTCACTGTGCCGATTCCGGATTCAGCCGGATCTCACTGAGCGCTGCCTGGCCTCGCTCAGACCAGCGGGACTCTTCGGCACCGTCGAAACGCCGTCCGTATGCCTTAAGGAATTTGATGCGATCGGGTACAGGATCGTCGACGCGATTCAAGAAAGGCAGGTCGGAGTCGACCATATACCGGATGGCGAGCAGCGGAATCGGGCTGCGCAGCGGCCGGAACGCGGGGTTGTGCAGCCCACCCTGCTCACTCCGCGGATGAAACCTGCCAATCATGAGACCTGATTCGACGAACTGCGCTTTCAATCTGCGGTGCGTTTCGTCCACCATGGTAGGCGCGTCCTCATCGCTCACATCGGGCAGGATCACCAGGATCGCCTTGTCCATGGCCTCCGGTCCGGACCGCGGTTCCATACGCAGGAAGACGTCCTGGTACTCGGCGATCTCCTGATCGATCGCGGCTGCCGGGCGGTTCTCCGTACGCACGACCACGAAACTGATCCTGTTCATGGACATGGCACGCGGGACAAAGGGACACACCGAGCCGCTGCGGCCGAGTTCGGGATGCGGTCGACACAGGAATTCTTCGCACCAGTTGGCGATGCGTTCGATAAACGGTTGATCCCTTGCTGCCCGGGCCGGGTCATCCGGTCGGTGAAGTGCGGAATCCTCAGCTGTGGTATTCACCTTCGACTTCCCCTCGAATCACCATGCAACGTGGAGATTTGCAATGGAATGGGTCATCATGTCCGGTTTCCAGATCACCTCGTCCGCGGGTACCGTCAAACGCAGATTCGGCATGGTACGGGCGAGCACGGCGAACCCCTCTTGCAGCTGCACACGCGCGAGATGGGCGCCGATGCAGTAGTGCGGCCCCTTCCCGAAAGCCAGGTGCCCGTTGTCTGTTCGATGAATGTCGAACGTGTCCGGGTCCTGGAACTTGGTGGAGTCACCATGAGCCGAGGAGATCAGCGGCATGACTCCTTCGCCCGCGCGCACACATCCGGACGGGAGCTCGACATCTTCCATGGCGAGACGGAGGAAGCCCACATCGGCCGGAAAGTCGTGCCGGAGAATCTCCTCGACCGCTAGAGGGACCAGGCTCGGGTCCGCCACGAGCTCCTCGTACTGCTCACGGTGGCGCAGCAAAGTGAACGCTCCGCGCCCGATGGTTGTCATAGTGGTCTCGTAGCCGGCCAGCAGGAGCGAGCGGGTGACGTCGCACAGCTCCGCCCCGCTCATGCGATCGTCACCGTCACTTGCCTCGATCATGGCGTCCAGCAGGTCCGTGCCTGGCTCACGACGGTGACGCTCGATGAGCGCGGTCAAGTAGGCGAAAAACTCGTCGCGCCCTCGTCCGCGCTCGGCCACGCTGTCCGGGCCGATGCGCATGGCCACAGCCGACCAGTAACGGAACTGGTCGAGATCGCTGTCGGCGACTCCGAGTATTTCAGCGATCACCATAAGCGGGAGCGGTTCCGCGAATGCCGTCATCAGATCGGCGGGTGGCGAGGCTGCCAGCATGCTGTCGGCGAGGTCCTGCGCGATCTTCCGGATGCGCGTCCGCCATCCTTCGGCACTGCGCGCGGAGAACGCGCGGCTGAGAATGCGACGTACCCGTGTGTGCCGTGGCGGATCCAGGTTGATCAGAGTATCGCGGTCGTCGGACATGTCCGCACCGGGCTGCAGCCGGGGCGCCCCAGGCTTGCTCAGGTCCCGGCTGAATCGTGGATCGGTGAGCACGGCCTCGACGTCGTCAAAGCGCACCGCAAGCCGCACGACGTCACCACTTGGCAGTTCAACCTGCCCCAGCGGATCGTTCTCACGGCGCCACATGCAGCTCGGCGGACGCTTACCGAGCGGCTCTTCCGGGAAGGGAAAGGATTCAGGTGGCACGACACTCAGCTTTCGAACGTGAGGAGGGGGACGTCCCAGAGCTCGCTGTGCACCGGACGGCGCATCTCGGGCGCGAGGACCTCGGTGACGAGCATTTCAGTGAGGTACTGAACCTTGGCGGATATGAGGTGGCTCGAGTACGCCAGCGCCGAGTGCTGCTTCAGACCAACCGTGACATGGACGTGCGGCACGGTCTCGTTCTTTTCGGGCGCGTAGGAGAAAGTGCCGGATCCAACGGCTTCGACCTTCTCCAGATAGACAGGAAGACGCACCGGCGCTGCCGGGTCCTCGACCCGCTGGCACGTTCCCGCGATCTCGGTCTCGGCGAAGGCTGCGAGGAACATCGGAATGTATCCCTGCCGGACATCGTTCTCCCGGCAGAAATCCGCCAACGCCTGGAAGAAATCTTCTCCGTGATCGAAATTGACGCCAAACGACCTTCCGGTCTTCAGTTCATGCGTACGCATATAGAAACCACTCCAATCGGACAGGTGACGGCGGGTGGTGTGGGCTCCCCGAACAGGGCGCATTGCATGATCGCAAGGAAAAAATGGATGTGGAATTTCCCGATTCGGCGGCATGCGATGAACCAGCGATGTGGCTACCCGTGCTGCGGCGCGGGTAGCGGGGCTCGTCACACATCGACGCGGAGCGCCTGGGATTCCAGCCAGGCGTTCAGGTCCAGCACCATCTCCAGGCTGACGCGTGTGACGGTACTCGACGTCGCCTCGGCTGGTGTCGCGAGCAGCGCTTCGACAGCCTTCTGGTCCAGCAGTGGCAGCACCGGGGCGCTCCCGTGGGCGATCAGTTCGGTGAGAGTGCCACGCAAAGCGAGCCCGTATGCGGGGTCCTGTGTAGCGGGGTACGGGCTCTTGCGTCTCTCCAGGATCGACTGCGGCAACAGATCCGAGACCGCGGCGCGCAGCAGGCTTTTCTCCCGCCCGTCGAAGGTCTTGAACGACCAGGGAACGTTGAAGAGGTACTCCACCAGTCGATGGTCACAGAATGGCACACGAACTTCCAGGCCATGGGCCATGCTCAGTCGATCCTTGCGGTCGAGCAGCATGTTCACAAAACGGGTCAGGTGGAAATAGGAGATCTCCCTCATCCGCCGTTCACGGGAGTCCGCCCGGGATACATGAGGCACCTCTGTCAGTGCCTCGTGGTATCTGTCGCGCTCGTAGGAGAGAATATCGAGCTGCTTACGTAGCCTCGGGTCGAAGAGGTCGTCGGGACGCTGCTTCTGCATCATGACGACAAGCCAGGGGAACGTGGGGGCTTCCACCACTTTCGGCAGGTGGAACCAGGCGTATCCGCCGAACACCTCATCGGCTGACTCCCCTGACAGCGCGACGGTCGAGTGACCGCGGATCGCTCGGAACAGCATGTACAGCGAGGTGTTCATGTCCCCGCTGAGCTGTGGATACTCCCACGCGTGCATCACACTGGAGCGCAATCGTGGATCGGTGAGCTCGGCGGTGTCGAGTATGATGTCGGTGTGTTCGGGGCGCAGATACCGCACGGCGTCCTGTACGAACGGCCCGTCGGGGGAACCGCGCATCTCATCGGGCTGAAAGTGGTCGCCGTACCCGGCGAAGTCGACCGAGAATGAACGGATGTCCCCGTGCTTGAGGGCCAGCGCGGTGATCGCGCTGGAGTCGAGGCCACCCGACAACAGACTGCACAACGGCACATCCGCCACCAGTTGCCGTTCCACGATGTCCTCGAGAAGTTCGCGCACCACGCGTATGGTCGTGTGGAGATCGTCGGTGTGCTCGTGGGCTTGGAGCGCCCAGTATCGCCACTTGCGCAGGCCCTCCCGCCTGAACCGCAGCAGTTGCCCGGGCCTGAGTTCGTGCATGCCCTTATAGATTGACAACTCGGGCGTCTGGGCGATGGTGAATACCTCGCGCAGGCCGTCGGCGTCCACCACCCGATCGACCCGCGGATGCGCCAGGATAGCCTTCGGTTCCGACCCGAAGAGCAGCCCGCCACCCGGTAGCGGGTAGTAGAAGAGCGGCTTGACACCCATCCTGTCGCGGACAAGCAGGAGTTCCTCGCTTCGGGAGTCCCACAGGGCGAACGCGTAGATGCCGTTCAACCTCTCGGCAATGCCCTCGCCCCACTCCAGATAACCGCGTAGCACGACCTCGGTGTCGCTGTGGGTACGAAAATGATGCCCCTTCGACTCCAGCTGCGTCCGTAACTCGCGGAAGTTGTACACCTCGCCGCTATAGGTGAGGACTGCCATGTCCTCTGCGGCCATGGGCTGATGGCCGCCCGCAATGTCGATGACCGCCAACCGCCGGTGGCACAACGCCGCGTGCGGACTTAACCAAATCCCTGTGTCGTCGGGTCCCCGCAAGGCCATGGTCGCGGTCATGGCGGACACCGTAGTCCGTTCCCTGGTCAGATCCCGGTCAAAATCTACCCAGCCTGCGATGCCGCACATACAGTTTTCCATTCGTCAGTTCGTTCGAACCGTCCCCATCATTCCCGCATGCTCGGGCCCAGCGGCACATCATGAGGAGCCTGTGCCCGCTGGCCTGCCACCGCTCGGGTGTGTTCCCGCCGCCGGAAACTGCCAGGACAAGCATGAGGCCGCCACGTCCGGGACCGAGCCGGCCAGTTACCGCACGTAACTCAATGCTGGTACCACACCGGCCACCGGCTCATCCCGGGACCATGGGCTCGGCGCTCGCACCCGGCGAAGATGCGGCGCCGCCGCTGCCCACGCCGCATCTTCCGCCTCGTGCGTTGCCCGTATCCACCCCACAAGGATTTCTCATCGCCCGCGGCCTGGAAAGGAGGATATAGGTCAATATGCGATAGGATCTGGCCATGCGTGAGGTCGCGGTTCTCTCCTGGACCGCATGATCCCGTTCGAGGCGAGCATCCCGGCGGGAATCTTCGGCGACGCAGCCCCACCGGGCGGCACTCCGTTCCACGAAGGAACTGAAGAAGCGGGGCAAGCAGCCGGGTGCGGACGGGCTGACGCTGGCGTGCCGGGAGGATCCGGACCGGGTTGAGCAGCACTTTCCCGTCGGGGTATATCGGGGTATATGGCCACGGTGCGGCGCTGGCCGGGGTGGCGGACCGCGGGTCCGCTGGCACCTCGACGATCAAGGCGATCGCGGTGACCGGCGCCGACCTGCTCATCCGGGTCACGGGTAACCGGCGGCTACCGGTGTTACGGACATTGCCCGACGGGTCGTGGATCTCGCGGATCGGCCCGGTCGAATTCCGGGTGATCCGCTGGGAGGTCACGGTGACCACCACCAGGGACCACGGCGGGAGGCTGGGCCGGCATCTGGCGATTTTTCCTAGATTATCACTATTGTAATGAGATCTTCGAGGCCGGCCAGGTCAGCGGAGTTGCGGGTATAAAGGCTGGCTCCGTGTGCGTGCGCCGTTGCCGCGATCAACAGGTCCATCGTCCGCGCCCGTGGCTGGCGGCCGATTTCGGCCACTCGGGCGGCCAGCCGTCCATAACTGTCGGCGACGGCGTCGTCGACCGGGAGCGGGTCGAATCTTCGTTGGAGTGCGCTGAGTCTGGCGAGTCGGTTCGCGCGGGCCTCGGGTGTCTTGGCGACGAGAACACCGAACTGGAGTTCGGCGATACTGATGACGCTGACGGCCAGCTCGCCAGGGATCGGGAGGACGTCCGTGGCCACCAGTACGCTTGTGTCGAGGACACCCCGATTCATCGATCTTCCCAAGGGTCCGTCACGGTGTTGTCCACGAGTGCGCGATCGGCGGGCCAGTCGGCGTCGGCCGGCAGGGCGATGACCTCGGCGAGATCGTCCCAACGCCGCCACGCGCGTGGGGCCACTGGGCCTAGAACGGCTGCTGGTCGGCCGGAGACCGTGATGGTCAGTCGCTCGCCGGCCTGGGCCCGTCTCACCAGCTCGCTTGCGTTCTGCCGCACCTCACGCAGTCCTATCTCGTCCACGCTCCCAGGATAGCACTTGTGCTACTCGGGTCCGGTCGTCCGCTCGAGGCCGCTGACCTGGCCGTCATGGAGATGGTGAGGAGCCGCGGCGTGCCCGCGATAACCGCGGATCGCTTGAGGAGATCGTGCGCAGGGGCCCGCGGGAGCCCACGCGGAGATCTCCGCCCGCTCGTTGTTTGTCCAAAATGAGCTGCTATTTAGAGCGCCCGAGGACAGGGCGTTCGGCCAGTGGGCGGCTCATCCGCGCCCGCTCCGGCAAGAGCGCCCGGCAACAGGGGCGTGGATCAGGGAGCGGGGCTGGGGCACGCCTCTCGTCGCATCGCTTCCCATCGATCACCGCGCGATGCACGGGTGCCCCTGCTCGTCGGTGACACCCCAAGGGCCAGGGTGATTCCCTGTGCTTCTCGCGTCGCACGCACTCCAGCCCCATTTCTTGATCCACTTTCCTGTAGTCGGGCGTCCTGGCTGGATCTCTGGACGGATTTCCAAGCGAACATTGTGATGTAAATCACTTCTCTACTTATTGACTCGACAATGTTCTTTTACCGAAAGTGTTGGATATGCTCGCTTCTCCGCGTCTGACGTGTCGGCGCTGCGTCGATTTCGGGCGGAGCGCGAGCGCTCGCTGTCGCTGATCCGTCAGTCCACCAGGCTCGGGAGTCCCGCGCCCCAGCAGGCCGCGCGTGCCGGGGCGCGGCAGGCCGGCCATCGCCGGGTAGATCTGCTTCACCAGCTGGCCCACCAGTCGCGCGACCCGGTCGTACATCGAACGAAACATCTTTCCGCACTCCCCGGGCGGCCCGACCGCCGCGCGCGGCGGGTACCGCCCGGGGCACCTTTCCACTCGCCGCTCGAACGAGGAACGAAAGGCCGGAGAATGCCGCCGTCGATCGCACCGCTGACCTGTCACGGCCGACGCCGCGGCATCGCCGCCACGGATACGGATCACTGACGGGCCGGCGGTGGCGTGCATGCCTGTCCGAGGCCCCATCCCGTTGTCGGTGCTCGACCTCGCGCCCTCGACCTCTGGGTCGAGCGCCGCTGAGGCATTACGCAACACGATCGACCTTGCCCGGCACGCGGAGCGTTTCGGCTATGCCCGGTACTGGCTCGCCGAACACCATCTGACTCTGGGTGTCGTCTCCGCCGCGCCTGCCGTGCTGATCGCCTTGGTTGCCGACGCCACCCAGACGATCCGCGTCGGGTCCGGTGCGGTGCAGACCGGATACCACACGCCGGTCATCGTCGCGGAACAGTTCGGGACCGTCGCGCACATCCATCCCGGGCGTATCGACCTCGGTCTCGGTCGGTCGGGCGTGGGCAGGTTGATCGAACGGGCGAACCGGTCGGCCGCCGAGTCGTCGCCGCGAGGCGGTACGACCGCCAGGCCTTCCGTGATCGACGGCCTGCTGATCCCGGCGCCAGCGAAAATCGTGTTCGATCCCGGTCGGCTTCAGCGGCAGCTGGATGTGGTCGGCCATCGCGACGATGCGGCCGAGCGCTACGGACAGGACGTCCGGGACATTCAGGCGTTCATCCGCGGCGACTACCGCACACCGGACGGGACGCACCTGCGGTCGCCGGCCGCTGAGGACGCCGATGCGCAGCTGTGGATCCTTGCCGCGAGCGCTGGCGACAGTGCGCGGACCGCGGGCGAACTGGGGCTGCCGCTGGCCGCGAACTACCACATCGTCCCGTCCACCGTGCTCGACACCGTCGTGGCCTATCGGGCCGCGTTCCGGCCGTCGGCGACGTTGCGGGAACCACGGGTCATGGTCTCCGCGGATGTCGTTGTCGCAGGCGATGACGCAACCGCCCGCCGATTGGCAAGCGGGTACGGCCCGTGGGTGGCGAACATCCGCTCCGGCGAAGGCGCCGCCTACCCCACGCCTGCCGAGGCGGCGGCCTACCCATGGACCGACCAGGAGCGTGCGCTGGTCGCCGATCGGCTCGACACCCAGTTCGTCGGCTCGCCCGCGACCGTTGTGCGGGGGCTGCGCATACTGCGCGATGCCACCGGAGCCGACGAGTTGCTCATCACCACGATCACCCACGACCACGCCGACCGGGTGCGGTCCTATGAGCTGCTCGCCCAGGCATGGGCACGGCCCGACTGACGGCCTACCTGTGCCCCTGTGCCCCTGTGCCCCTGTGCCCGAAGCCAGCCCCGCACGGTCATTGTCCCGGCGGATTCCCACCGGTCAGGGCAGGACCCAGTCAGAGCAGGAAGAGACCCGATGACCACATCGTCCGAACTGCACCTCGCCGTTGCGCTTGACGGCGCGGGTTGGCATCCCGCGGCGTGGCGGGAACCGGATGCCCGGGCCGACGAGCTGTTCACCGCCCGCTATTGGGTCGACCTGGTGCAGGAGGCCGAACGCGGCCTGCTCGATTTTGTGACGATCGAGGACTCGTTGGCGTGGCAGTCCTCGCGTTACCACGGCCCGGACGGCCGCACGGACCAGGTCCGCGGACGCCTCGACGCGGTTCTGGTCGCCGCCCGGGTCGCCCCGCGGACCAGCCGCATCGGGCTCGTACCGACCGTGCGGGTCACCCATACCGAGCCGTTCCACATCGCCACAGCGATCGCCACCCTCGACTATGTCAGCACCGGCCGTGCCGGCTCGCGCATCCAGGTCAGCGCGGCCCAGGCCGAGGCGGCTCATGTCGGCCGGCGCGATATCCCCGCGTTCCGGTTCGCGGACCGGGATGCGCCCCAAGTCGCCGAGCTGATCCGGGATCTGTTTGACGAGGCCGCCGACTACGTTGAGGTGGTCCGCAGGCTGTGGGACAGCTGGGAGGACGACGCTGAGATCCGCGACGCGGCAACCGGGCGGTTCATCGACCGCGACAAGCTGCACCATATCGACTTCGCGGGGAGATGGTTCAAGGTCCGCGGTCCGTCGATCACGCCGCGCCCGCCGCAGGGCCAGCCGTTGGTCACCGTACTCGCGCATGCCGCCGTCGCCTACCGGCTCGCTGCGCGGGCAGCCGATGTCGTGTACGTGACCCCGCATGATGCCGGCCAGGCACGCGCGATCGATCAGGAGGTCCGCGCGGAACAGGCTGCCGCCGGCCGTGAGGATGAGCCGTTGCACGTTTTCGGCGACCTTGTCGTCTTCCTCGACGTCGATGCGGGGCAGGCGGCCGAGAGAAAGGCGCGGCTGGATTCCCTCGCCGGTACCGGGTACAGCTCGGACGCGCGTGTTTTCACCGGTACGCCAGTCGAGCTGGCCGATCTGCTGCAGGAGTGGCAGCAGGCCGGCCTGACCGGTTTCCGGCTGCGTCCAGCCGCCATCCCGCATGACTCCGAAGCGATCACCCGTGGGCTTGTGCCGGAGCTGGCGCGCCGCGGAGCCTTCCGTAGCGAGTACGAGGCGGGCACGCTGCGCGGCCTGCTTGGTCTACGCCGCCCCGCCAGCCGCTACGCCGTTGCCTGACGTTGCCTGACCTTCAAGGATTCCAGAGGACCCCAGATGGGCAGACCACGCAAGCGGATCCACCTGGCCGCGCACTTCCCGGGCGTGAACAACACGACCGTGTGGAGCGACCGGCGGTCGGGCAGCCACATCGAGTTCAGCTCATTCGTGCATTTCGCGCGGACCGCGGAACGAGCGAAGTTCGACTTCCTCTTTCTGGCCGAAGGACTGCGCCTGCGTGAGCAGGCCGGCCGCCTCTACGACCTGGACGTGGTCGGCCGCCCGGACACGTTCACGGTGCTCGCCGCGCTGGCCGCCGTCACCGACCGGCTCGGGCTCGCCGGCACGATCAACTCCACGTTCAATGAGCCCTACGAGGTCGCCCGGCAGTTCGCCAGCCTCGACCATCTCTCCGGTGGCCGGGCCGCGTGGAACGTCGTCACCTCCTGGGACGCGTTCACCGGTGAAAACTTCCGCCGCGGCGGCTTTCTGCGCGAAGAGCAGCGCTATGAACGAGCCGAGCAGTTCCTGCGGACGGCGTGGGAACTGTTTGACTCCTGGCGCGACGACGCGATTGCCGCGGACAAGGAATCGGGAATCTTCGTCACCGACGCGTCGGCGGGTACGTTCGAGCATCACGGCGGCCATTTCGACATTGCCGGCCAGTTCAATGTTCCCCGCAGCCCGCAGGGCCGGCCGGTGATCTTCCAGGCCGGCGATTCGAACGAAGGCCGTGAATTTGCCGCGGCGACGGCCGACGCCATCTTCAGCCGGCACAGCACCGTTGCGGCCGGCAAGGCGTTCTACACCGACGTCAAGGGACGGCTGGCCCGCTACGGCCGGCCACCGCAGGCGCTGCTCGTGTTGCCAGCAGCCACCTTCGTCCTCGGCGACACCGACGCCGACGCCCACGAACAGGCCGCCATCGTCCGCCAGCAGCAGGTCAGCGGGCAGACCGCGATCCGGCTCCTTGAGCAGCTGTGGAACCGTGACCTGAGCTCCTATGACCCGGACGGCCCACTGCCCGAGATCGACCCCAAGCCGGGCGAGAACACTGTCGCACGGGGCCGCGCCAGCGTACGGATGTTCTCCGATCAGCAGGCGGTCGCCGCACAGTGGCGTGCACTCGCTGAAGCGAAGAAACTCTCCATCCGCGAGCTGGTCATCGAGGTGACCGGCCGGCAGTCGTTCATCGGCACGCCGGCCACCGTCGCTGAGACGATCAACAGGTTCGTGCAGGAGGACGTCAGCGACGGATTCATCCTCGTCCCGCACATCACCCCTGGTGGCTTGGACGAGTTCGCCGACACGGTCGTGCCGCTGCTGCAGGAACAGGGCGTGTTCCGCGGCGAGTACGAAGGCACGACCCTACGTGATCACCTCGGTCTGCCGCTTCCCGACGGACCGAGCGCGATCACCCGGGCTGCTCCGTGAGGCCGCTGCTTCTTCGTCTCCAAGGACCTCGCGCTGGCGGCCCAGCTGACCTGTGAGGTGGCTGTGGTCGGCCGCGGCCGACGTTGCGCCGCCGCGCTGGCAGCGGTATCACGACCAGAGGAGACGGCGCAAGTCGATTGTTGCCGGGGCAACCGGGATCAGTCGAGTGCGTCGATCCATTTCCTGACCGCCGCGGCCGTCGTCCCCGTGTGCTCCTCCAGGATGGTGAAGTGGTCGCCCGGGACATCGGCTACGTCGTGGGGCAGGGGCCAGTACGCCCGCCAGTCCTGCTTGCTGTCGGGATCACTCGGCATCCCCACCAGCGGTTCCTCCGCGCGGACGAGCAGGGTAGGCGCCGAGATCGGCTCCGGTTGCCAGCCGGCGAAGATCCGGTTGTAGGTGCCCATCGTGCTCAGCCTGGTGTCATGCGTGGTCATGTCGTAGCGGTCGAGCCGCTCCAGCAGGGCGGTCAACAAAGCGGTGTTCCACCATTCCATGCCCGGGACGAGCGGGGCGTCGATGGGGTAGGAGTCGACCAGGACCAGCCCGGCCGGGAATATCCCGCGCGCTTCCAGGCCGGCAACCACGGAGTTCGCGACGCATCCACCCATCGAACGACCGAGGATCACGAAGGGCTCGTCACCGACGATCTGTTCCACCGCTTCCACGTGCATCTGTATCAACGTCCGGTCGGTGTCCGGGAGGACGTCCCCTTCCGGGAGGCCGGGCGCCGGCACCACGAACACGTCCCGGTCGTCCTGGAAGGCGTTGCTGAACCGTGAGTACTCATGGGGACCGGACAGTGCGCTGAGCGCGGGAAAGCACACCAGCTTCGGCCGTGCCTCCCCGCTGCTCAGGTGCAGGGGGTGCGGGGCGTGCTCGTGCCTGGCGGCTGCGTCGAAGGCCGGCCGGAGGTGGGACGCGAGGATGATCAGCTGTGCTGCCGCGTCCGCCCTCCCCGCCTTGATCAGCTGCTGGTACAGCGAAGCGAGCCCGCCGCTGTCCCTGTGCTGTTCCCTTCCGGCGGTGCCGGGCGCCGGTCGTCCGGCCGACTGGTCTCCCGCATCGCCGAGTTCCGCACGGATGAACCCGGCGAGTGCCGTTGGTGTGGGGAAGTCGAAGGTGAGGGTGGCCGGCAGCCGTAGCCCGGTGGCGGCGTTGAGACGGTTGCGCAGCTCGACGGCGGTGAGGGAGTCCAGCCCGAGTTCGACGAATGCACGTCCCTCACCGAGCGTGTCCGTACTGGCATGGCCCAGCACTCCAGCGACCTCGGTGTGGATGAGATCGAGGAGGACCGCGTCACGCTCGGATTCACCGAGGCCGGCGAGGCGCGTCCTGATCGACGATGCCGCGCTGATCGTGCCGATCGCGCCGGGCCGCGCGGCGCGTCGTCCGGGCCGGACCAGCCCGCGCAGCAGTGACGGAATCGTGTGGGTCCCCGCCCGCGCACGCAGGCTCGCGAGGTCGAGCGGGGCCGGGGCCAGGACCGCGCGGTCGAGCGTCCGCGACGTGTCGAAGAGCTCCAGGGCCTCGGCCGAGGACAGCAGCCTCAGACCGGCGCGGCTGATCCGGCTCCAGTCGGCCTCGCTGAGCTGGCCGGTGATTCCGCTGGCCTGTGCCCACTGGCCCCACGCGAGGGAGGTGGCCGGCAGACCGTGGGCACGACGGTACCCGGCGAGGGCGTCGAGGAATGTGTTGGCGGCGGTGTAGCTTGCCTGCCCCGGGCCGCCGGTCAGCCCCGAGAGCGAGGAGAACAGGACGAAAACGGCCAGGTCGTCGTTCCGGGTGAGCTCGTGGAGGTTCCAGGCGCCGTCCACCTTCGGACGTAGCACCCCGTCGAGCCGTTGCGGGGTCAGCGATCCGACCAGACCGTCATCGATCACTCCGGCGGTGTGGACGACCCCGGTCAGGGGGTGTTCGGCGGGGATGGCGGCAAGGATGGCCGCGAGGGAGCCGCGGTCGGCCGCGTCGCCGGCCACGACGACGACCTGCGCGCCGAGGCCGGTCAGGTCGTCGCGGAGTTCGCCGGCACCAGGGGCGTCGGGCCCGCGCCGGCTGGTGAGGACGAGGTGGCGCACACCGTGTGCGGTGACCAGGTGCCGTGCGAGCAGACCGCCGAGTACTCCGACACCGCCGGTGATCAGCACCGTGCCGTTCGGGTCCAGGGACTCTGGTAGGCCAACGGGCGCATGATCATCGTGTTTCTCCAGCGCCGGGACGTCCCGCGGGACGCTGGTCGCCGCTGGCTGCCCGGAGGTCGTGACCCGCACGAGCCGTGGCACCGACACCACACCGCCGCGGATCGCCAGTTGCGCCTCGCCGCCGCTGCCGGCCGCGGCCAGTGCGGCCGGCAGCGCGCGGGCGGACGCGTCGCTGTCGTCGATGTCGAGCAGGATGATCCGGTCGGGATGCTCGGCCTGGACGGAACGGACCAGGCCCCAGACGGGGGCGGAGCCGAGGTCCGGCGCCTCGCTGTCCGTGGCGGAGACAGCGCCACGGGTGACCACCACGAGCCGTGAGGACTCGACCCGTCGCTCGGCGATCCACGTCTGTACCCATGCGAGCACCTGGTGTGCCGTCGTATGCGCGGTGCGCACGACAGCCGGGCGGTCCTCGTCGTCGGCAACCGCTTCCGGAATGCCCGAGACGAATACCAGGGTGGGCGCGGGCTCACCCAGGTCAACAGCTGTGCCGAGAGCGGCGATATCGGTGAAGACCCTGGTCTTGGCACCGGCCTTGGCAAGAACGGAGCGCAGGTTCTGGTCGTTGTCACCGATGACCGACCACGCTTTGGTGGACGGTGGTTCCGGTAGGGTGATCGCCGTCCAGTCGACCTGGAACAACGAGTCCTGGTTCACCGGCCGGGCGGCGTTGATCTGCTCAGCCGAGACCTGGCGCCCGACCAGTGATTCGATCGAGAGAACGGGTGCGCCCGTCTCGTCGGCCGCCTGGATGGACAGTTTCTCCGGGCCGCTCAGCGCCAGCCGTACACGCAGGGCCGAGGCGCCCGACGCATGCAGGCGCACGCCCGTCCACGCGAACGGCAGATAGGTCCGGCCCTCCGGCGAGTTTCGCAACCCGTCGTAGGCGGTGATATGCACCGCGGCATCGAGCAACGCGGGATGCACGCCGAACAGCGCGGCGTCGGCACGTTGTCCGCCGGGTAGCGCGACCTCGACGAAAAACTCGTGCTCTCGCTGCCAGGCGGCGCGCAGGCCCTGGAACACCGGCCCGTATTCCAGGCCCACCGTGGTCAGAATGCTGTAGATGTCCTCGATATCCACTGCGGTGGCATCCACTGGGGGCCATTCGTCCAGGGTGAAGGGCGCGTCCTGGACGGTGGCGCTGGGAATACCGCTGGGAATACCGCTGGGAATACCGCTGGCGCTGAGAATACCGCTGGCGTGGCGGGTCCATTCCGAACCGGCCGGGGCGTCCGCCGGCCGTGAGTACACCGTGATCGAGCGCCGCCCCGCGTCCGGCGGTCCGACGGCCAGCTGTAGCTGGACCGCACCGCGTTCAGGCAGTATCAACGGCGACTGCGCTATCAGTTCGTCGAGGTTTTCGTAGCCGGCCTCGTCGCCGGCGCGGAGCGCGAGTTCCACGAACGCCGTACCGGGAACCAGCACCGAACCCATCACGGCATGGTCGGCCAGCCATGGGTGGGTCCGTAGCGACAGCCGTCCGGTGAACAGGAGTCCGTCGGCGTCGGCCAGTCCCACCGTGGCGCCCAGCAGCGGGTGCCCCGCGGGCCCGAGCCCCAGCGTGGCGGGGTTGCCGTTCGACGTTACCGGGTCAAGCCAGTACCGCTGCTCCTGGAAGGCGTAGGTGGGCAGGTCGATGCGTCGGGGGCGCCGGCCGCTGAATACGGCGTCCCAGTTGATCGGGGCTCCGTGGATGTGGGCCTGGCCGAGCGCGGTCACCAGCGCGGCGGGTTCGCGGCGGTCCCGGCGGAGTGTGGGTGTGAGCGCCGCTGCCACGCGATCATGTCGGTCGGCGAGCGTTTCCTGGGCAAGAGCGGTGAGGACGCCGTCGGGGCCGAGCTCGAGGTAGGTGGTGACCCCGGCGGTGTCCAGGCTGGCGATCGCGTCGGAGAAGCGGACCGCGTGGCGGACGTGGCGCACCCAGTACTCGGCGCTACCGAGTTCGTCGGCGGTGGCGAGCCGGCCGGTCAGGTTCGAGATGACCGGTATCTGGGGCTCGGCGTAGGCGAGCGTTTCGGTGATCTGGCGGAACTCGTCGAGCATGCCGTCGATATGGGGGGAGTGGAAGGCGTGGCTGACCGCAAGCCGTCTGGTCTTGCGGCCCTGGGCCGCGAACTCGGCGCCGATGCGCAGGGCCGGGATCTCGTCGCCGGAGATGACAACGGAGCTCGGCCCGTTGACGGCGGCGATACCGACGCTGTCGTCGTGCGCCGCGAGTGCGGTGAGCACTTCGTCCTCCGTCGCCTGGATAGCGATCATCGCACCGCCGGGCGGAAGAGACTGCATGAGCCGGCCCCTGGCCGCGACGACCCGTGCCGCGTCGGCGAGGGACCAGACGCCGGCGACGTGGGCGGCGGTGAGTTCGCCGATCGAGTGCCCGGCGAGGTAGTCGGGCCGGACGCGCCAGGATTCGAGCAGCCGGAACAGCGCGGTTTCGACGGCGAACAGCGCGGCCTGGGTGAACACGGTCTGGTGGAGGAGACCGGTGTCGCCGTCTGTGCCGGTGTCGCCGTCGGCGAAAAGGACATCGCGGACGGTGCGGGTGACCTGCCCCGTCAGCTGCTCGTCCAGCTCATGCGTGACAGCGTCGAAGGCGTTCGCGAACACCGGATAGGCCTCGTACAGCTCCCGGCCCATGCCGAGCCGCTGGCTGCCCTGGCCGGTGAACAGGAACGCCAGTTTCCCCGCCGTCGGCGCGGGGCCGGCGGCCGCGTTCGGTGCCGCCTCGCCGCGGGTGAGCGCGCCCAGGCCGGCCAGGAAGCCGTCCCGGTCGTCGGCGACGACGACGGCGCGGTGCTCAAGCGCGGCCCTGGTGGTGGCCAGCGAATACGCGACATCGACCGGGGCGAGGTCGCCATCGGCTTCCACGAACGACGCCAGACGTGCCGCCTGCGCCCGCAGCGCTTGCGGTGACCTGGCGGACAGCACCCAGGGAAGCGGTCCGGCAACGGCGTTCCCGGTCTCGTCAGCCACCGCCTTCTCGGTCTCGTCCGCGGCGCTCCCTTCGGCGGCCGGAGCCTGCTCGATGATCACATGTGCGTTGGTGCCGCTCACGCCGAAGGAGGACACGCCAGCGCGCCGTGGCCGGCCGGTCTCCGGCCATGGCCGGGCCTCGGTGAGTAGCCGCACCCCACCGGCGGACCAGTCGACGAACGGTGACGGCTCGTCGACATGCAGAGTTTTCGCCAGCACACCGTGCCGGATGGCCTGCACTGTTTTGATCACACCCGCGACACCGGCAGCGGCCTGCGCATGGCCGATGTTCGATTTGAACGACCCGAGCCACAGGGGCCGGTCGTCGGGCCGGTTCTGACCGTAGGTGGCCAGCAGAGCCTGCGCCTCGATCGGGTCGCCCAGGGTGGTGCCGGTGCCGTGGGCTTCGACGGTGTCGATGTCGGCGGGGGACAGCCGGGCGTTCGTGAGTGCCGTACGGATCACCCGTTGCTGGGACGGGCCGTTCGGCGAGGTCAGGCCGTTGGACGCGCCGTCGGAGTTCACCGCCGAGCCCCGGACCACGGCCAGCACCTGATGCCCGAGGCGCTCGGCGTCACTGAGGCGTTCCAGCAGCAGCAGCCCGACGCCTTCGGCCCAGCCGGTACCGTCCGCCGCGGCGGCGAACGCCTTGCATCTCCCGTCCGGTGCCAGGCCACGCTGCCGGGCGAACTCGATGAACCCGAGTGGGGAGGTCATGACCGTGGCGCCGCCGGCCAGCGCCAGGTCGGATTCGCCCGAGCGTAGTGACTGCGCCGCGAGATGCAGGGCCACCAGTGACGAGGAGCAGGCCGTGTCCAGCGTCATCGTCGGGCCCTCCAGCCCGAGGGTGTAGGAGATCCGACCCGAGGCGACGCTGCTCAGGACGCCGGTGAGCACGTAGCCTTCCAGCTCGTCGGGTACCTGATGAAATCCCGCGGCATAGTCGCGGCCGGCTATTCCGGTGAAGACACCCGTCTTGCTTCCCCGCAGTGAGGCCGGGTCGATGCCCGCCCGTTCGAACACCTCCCACGCCGTCCGCAACAACAGCCGTTGCTGCGGGTCGATCGCGAGTGCCTCGCGCGGTGAGATTCCGAAGAAATCCGCGTCGAACTCCGCCGCGTCGGGCAGGAAGCCGCCGTGGCGCGTATAGGTCCGGCCCAGCTGGTCCGGGTCCGGGTCGAACAGCTCCTCGACGTCCCAGCCACGGTCGGCCGGGAACTCCGAAATGGCGTCGCCGCCGGTCTCCACCAGCCGCCACAGATCCTCCGGAGAATCCACCCCGCCCGGATAGTGGCAGCTCATCCCGACAATCGCGATCGGCTCCCGCTGGCTCGACTCGACCTCACGGAGGCGTTTCTGCGCCTGCCGGGAATCGGCGAGTGCACGCTTCAGATACTCGCGAAGCTTCTCTTCATTCGCCATTCTGGAACAGCTCCCTCATGAATTTTCTTCGTCAGCTCGGCGACCTTTGGCGCTGTCGTCCATGAGCGCGAAGAGCTCGTCGTCGGTCGCCGCATCGAGGTCGATCCCGCCGTCACCGGAGGAGGCGCTCCCGTTGTTCCTGCTGCCTTCCCATCGATCGATCAGCGCACGCAGCCGGGAGATGGCCTCGCCGCGGTCGGCCTCGTCGGTGCTCCCGGCCGCCAGCGACGCCTCCAGCTGATCAAGGGCGGCCAGCGGCGAAGGAACGGATGCCGCAGCGTCCAGGGCCAGTTGTGATCGCAGGTATTCGGCGATCGCGGTGGGCGTCGGGTAGTCGAAAACAAGGGTGGCGGGTAGTTGCAGCCCCGAGGCCGCGTTCAGCCGGTTCCGGAGGTCGACCGCGGTCAGCGAGGTCAGCCCGAGCTCCCGGAACGCCCGGTCCGGGTCGATCTCGGTCGCGCCGTCATGGCCCAGGACCGCGGCGGTCTCCGCGCGGACGGCCGCGAGCAGGACCTCGTCGCGTTCGGCCGCTGTCAGGCTCGCCAGCAGCTGGAGCAGCGGCGGTCCGGACAGCGGCGATGGTTCGTCCCCGGCCGGTGTCCCGTCCGCGCCCAGCACCGCGCGGGCGGACCTCTCGCCGGCAAAGGAGCGCGCGATGTCGAGCCAGTACCGCCGATGCTGGAAGGCATAGGTGGGTAGTTCCACCCGGCGGGGGCTGCGGCCGCTGAACACCGCTGCCCAGTTGACCGAAGCCCCGCGTGCGTGCACCTCACCGAGGGAAATGAGGAACCGTTCGAGTCCGCCCTCGTCGCGGCGCAGTGACCCGGTGACCACCGCCGTGGGCCTCCCGGCGCTGTCGAGGATCTCCTGGATGCTGAAGTTGAGCAGCGGGTGCGGGCTGACCTCGATGAACACGTCATGGCCCCGGTCGATCAGCGTCCGGGCCGCCGTTTCGAACCGCACTGTTTCCCGCAGGTTCGTGTACCAGTAGTGGGCGTCCAGGCCAGCGGTGTCGATGGGCCCCCCGGTGACCGTCGACACCAGCGGGATGGCGCCGGTGCGCGGCGTCACCGGCGCCAGCGCTTCCAGGATCTCCGTGCGGATCTTCTCGACCTGCGGGGAATGGGAGGCGAAGGACGCGGGGAACAGCTTGGCCCGCACGCCCGCGGCTTCATACTCGGCGACCAGCTCGGCGAGCAGGTCCGACTCGCCGGACAGCGTGGTCGACGACGGGCTGTTCACCCCGGCGATCGAGACGCGCGCCTCCCAGGGGGCGATCCGGGCGCCCACCTCGTCGCCGGGCAGCGCGACCGCGGCCATGCTGCCGTGATCGACCAGGGCGAGGGAGATCTGGCTGCGTAGGGCGATGATCCGGGCGGAGTCCTCCAGCGACAGCGCGCCGGCGATGTAGGCCGCGGCGATCTCGCCCTGGCTCTGCCCCACCACAGCGGCGGGTTCGACGCCGAACGAACGCCACAGTTCGGCCAGGGAGATGAGCATCGCCCACAGCACCGGTTGGACGACATCCACCCGGTCCAGCGACGGTGCCCCGGCCGTCTGGCGCAGGACGTCCAGCAGCGACCAGTCCACGAACGGCGCCAATGCCTCCGCGCAGGCCGTGATCTGCTCGGCGAACCTCGGCGCGCGGTCCAGCAGCTCGGCCGCCATGCCGGCCCACTGGGAACCCTGACCGGGAAAGACGAACACGATCTTCCCCGCGGTGTCGGCGGTTCCCCGCGCCAGGTTCGACGCGGACTCGCCGCGGGCCAGCGCGCCGAGACCGGCAAGGAACTCCGCCCGGTCACGGCCGATGACGACGGCCCGTTCCTCGAAGGCCGCGCGGGTCGTCGCCAGCGAGTAGGCGACATCGGCCGGGACGAGTTCGCCGTCCTGCTCAACGAGTGCGGCCAGCCGTCCCGCCTGGGCCCGAAGCGCTTCGGGTGTCCTAGCAGAGATCAGCCACGGCAGGGCCGCCGGCGCGGGCGTCACCGTGCTGGCTACCGGTTCTGGTGTTTCGACCGCCGGGGCCTGCTCCAGGATGACGTGCGCGTTCGTGCCGCTGACCCCGAAGGAGGACACTCCGGCTCGCCGAGGCCGGCCGGTCCGCGGCCACGGCCGCGCGTCGGTCAACACCTGTACGGCGCCGGCTGACCAGTCGATGTACGGGGAGGGCTCGTCGACGTGCAGGGTCTGGGGGAGCACGCCGTGCCGCATCGCCTCCACCATTTTGATCACGCCGGCCGCGCCGGCGGCGGCCTGCGCGTGGGCGATGTTCGACTTGAGCGATCCCAGCCACAGTGGCTGGTCGCCGGGCCGGTCCTGGCCGTAGGTGGCCAGCAACGCCTGTGCCTCGATCGGGTCGCCCAGCCGGGTGCCGGTCCCGTGCGCCTCGACCGCGTCCACCTGGGCGCCGGAAAGCCCGGCGTTGGCCAGCGCCTGGCGGATGACGCGCTGCTGGGACGGGCCGTTCGGCGCGGTCAGCCCGTTGGACGCGCCATCGGAGTTGACCGCCGAGCCCCGGACCACCGCCAGCACCCGGTGGCCGAGGCGGCGGGCATCGGAGAGCCGTTCCAGGAGCAGCAGGCCCACCCCCTCGCCCCAGCCAACGCCGTCGGCCGCGGCGGCGAACGCCTTGCTCCGGCCGTCCGGTGACAGGGCACGCTGCCGCGAGAGCTCCACCCAGGCGGCTGGTGAGGACATCACCGTCACACCACCTGCCAGCGCGAGGTCGGACTCGCCCGTGCGCAGCGACTGCGCAGCCAGGTGCAGGGCCACCAACGACGAGGAGCAGGCCGTGTCCACGGTCACCGCCGGGCCCTCGAAGCCGAACGTGTAGGAGATCCGGCCCGACGCGACACTGCCCGAACTGCCGTTGCCGAGGAATCCCTCAAGCGCGGCGGGCGCCTCATCCAGCCGCGGGGCATAGTCGTGGTACATGACACCGGCGAAGACCCCGGTCCTGCTCCCGCGCAGCGAGGATGGGTCGATACCGGCCCGCTCGAGCACCTCCCAGGTGGTTTCCAGTAACAGGCGCTGTTGCGGGTCGGTCGCCAATGCCTCGCGTGGGGAGATCTCGAAGAATCCGGCGTCGAAATCCCCGGCGCCGTGCAGGAAGCCGCCGTGCCGCGTGTAGGACGTGCCGGTGTGGTCCGGGTCCGGGTCGAACAGTTCCTCGATGTCCCAGCCCCGGTCGGTCGGGAAAGCCGAGACCGCGTCCCCGCCGGCCGCGACCAGCCGCCACAACGCCTCCGGCGAGTCCACCCCGCCGGGAAAGCGGCAGGCCATCCCCACGATCGCGATCTGCTCGTCCGACCCGGGCCCGGACGCGGCGGCCACGGCGGCCACCTGCGACGCGCCATGGGCACCCAGCAGTTCCGATCGCAGGTAGGTGATGACCGCCGCCGACGTTGGATAGTCGAAGGTGAGGGTGGACGGCAGCCGCAGCCCGGTGGCGGCGCCCAGGCGGTTACGGAGTTCGATCGCGGTGAGGGAGTCGAGCCCGAGGTCGGAGAACGCGCGTTCCGCGCTGAGCGCCCGCGTGTCCGCGTGTCCGAGAACAGCGGCCACCTCGGTGCGTACGAGGCCGAGGAGGAAGGCGTCCCGTTCGGATTCCGGAAGGCCGGCGAGGCGTTGCGCGACCGACGACGATCCGGTGACGGCCACCCCGGCCTGGGCGGTCCGCCGCGCGGGCCGGACCAGTCCACGCAGGAGCGGAGCCACCGTCCGCGTCGCCGCGCGAGCGCGCAGGCCCGCGAGGTCGAGCGGGGCCGGCGCCAGGAGCGCGTGGTCGAGGCGCAACGCGGCGTCGAACAGCTCCAGGCCCTCGGCGGAGGACAACGGCTTGATCCCGGCGCGGGCGATCCGGTCGTGGTCACTTTCGGTGAGGTCGCCGGTGATCCCGCTGGCGTTGCCCCACAGGCCCCAGGCGAGCGAGACAGCGGGCAGCCCACCCGCGCGGCGGTAGGCGGCCAGCGCGTCCAGGAACGTGTTGGCCGCGGCGTAGTTCCCCTGGCCTGGGCTGCCGAGAATCCCGGCGGCAGAGGAGAACAGCACGAACGCGGCGAGATCGCTGCCGGCGGTGAGTTCGTGCAGGTTCCAGGCCGCGTCGACCTTGGGGCGCAGTACCCCGTCCACCCGTTGTGGGGTCAGCGATTCGACGACACCGTCGTCGATCACGCCAGCGGTGTGGATGACCGCGGTCAGGGGATGGCCGGCGGGGATCGTGGCGAGGATGCCGGTGAGGGATGCGCGGTCGGCGGCGTCGCCGGCGCGGATGGTGACTGCCGCGCCGAGCCCGGTGAGTTCGGCGTGCAGCTCGCCGGCACCGGGGGCGTCGGCACCCCGTCTGCTGGTCAGAAGCAGATGACGGACACCGTGCTCGGTGACCAGATGCCGCGCGAGCGCGGCGCCCAGCGCCCCGGTACCACCGGTGATCAGTACCGTGCCCGTGGGCTCCCAGGGCGTCCCGTCGAGGTGCTCGCTGCCAGGGTCACCACTGTCGTCGGTGTGGTGACTGTCGCTCTTGGCGGTGGCTGCGGTGGTGGCGCTGAGGGCGGGTACCCGGGCCAGCCGCGGCACGTGCACGGCGCCAGCGCGGACCGCGAGCTGTGGTTCGTCGCTGTCGCCGGCCGTGGCCAGCGCGGCCGTTAGCGCTCGGATGGACCGCTCGTCATCGTCGATGTCGAGCAGGATGATCCGGCCAGGATGTTCGGACTGGGCCGAACGGACCAGGCCCCAGACGGGGGCGGCCGCGAGATCGGGCGTCTCGTTGCCGACGGCTACCGCGCGGTTGGTGACGACGACGAGGCGCGACGACTCACGGCCGGGGTGAGCGAGCCATTCCTGTACCCGGGCGAGCACCTGGTGCGTCGTAGCGTGCGCCGCCCGCGCGACATCCGGGCTTTCGACATTGTCTGGGCGCGACGGCGGGAGGCCCGATACGAAGACCAGCGCGGGTGCGGGTTCAGCCGGCTCCAAAGCCGCAGCGAGGCCGGCGAGGACCCTCGTCTCGGCACCGGCGTCCCGTAGCACAGTGCGCAGCGCCTGTGCATCGTCTTCGACGACAGCCCACACCGGCCGCAACGGTTGGGCGGCCACGGCCACGGCCACGGCCACCGTCGCCCAGTCGAGGCGGAACAGCGAGTCCTGACGTGCCGTGCGCGCGGCGCCCAGCTGGCCGGCTGAGACAGGCCGTGACAGCAACGACCCGATGGAGATCACCGGTGCGCCGGTTCCGTCGGCCGCCTGAACGGAGAAGGCCTCGGAACCGGCGTCGGACAGCCGTACCCGCAACGCCGACGCGCCGGAGGAGTACAGGCGCACATCCGTCCATGCGAACGGCAGCCGACTGGATCCCGCCGGAGTGTCATGCGATCCGGCGGCGGCGGCGTGCAGGGCGGCGTCGAGCAGTGCCGGATGCACGCCGAAGGAGGCGGCGTCAGCCTGCAGCTCGTCGGGAAGAGCGACCTCGGCGAAGATTTCCCGGTCGCGTCGCCACGCGGCGCGCAGCCCCTGGAACAGCGGCCCGTACGGCAGGCCCGCCGTTGCCAGATTCTGGTAGATCTCCCCGACGTCGACCGGGTCCGCGCCCTGCGGAGGCCATTCATTCAGAGCGGAGGATGCCTCTGCCGCGCCGGTGCCGAGGAACCCACCGGCGTGCCGGGTCCAGTCGGTGTCCGCGGTGGCGTCCTGCGGCCGCGAGTACACGGTGACCGGGCGTCGGCCCGCCTGCTGCTCCGGCGCTCCCACGGCCACCTGCACCTGCACCCCGCCGTGTTCCGGCAGGATCAGCGGCGATTCGATGATCAGCTCTTCCAGGGTGTCGTAGCTGACCTCGTCACCGGCGCGGATCGCCAGTTCTACGAATGCCGTACCTGGAACCACGACCGCCCCGTGCACAACATGATCAGCCAGCCATGGATGTGTCCGCAGCGACAGGCGTCCCGTGAACAGGAACCCGTCGACGTCGGCCAGAGCTACCGCCGCGCCGAGCAGCGGATGCCCAGCCGGCCCCAGACCGAACGCGGAGAGGTCCCCGGTCGCCGGTGACGGGTCGATCCAGAACCGCTGGCGCTGGAAGGCGTACGTCGGCAGTTCCACCCGCCGCGGGTTCAGGCTGGAGAACAGCGCGTGCCAGTCCACGGCGGTGCCGTGGGCGAAGGCGTGGGCCAGCGCGGTGAGGAGCGTGCCGGGTTCCGGGCGGCCGCGGTGCAGTACCGGCGCGAGCACCGGCGCCGCGGCGTCGGTACCGCCGGATTGTCCGGCGAGTGTTTCCTGCGCCATGGCGGTGAGTACGCCGTCCGGGCCGAGTTCGAGGTATGTGGTGACACCGGCGGTTTCCAGCTGGCGGACGACGTCGGCGAACCGGACCGTGTGACGGACGTGGCGCACCCAGTATTCGGCGCTGCCGAGCTCCTCGGGGCCGGCGATGCCACCGGTCAGGTTGGAGACGACCGGTATCCGCGGTGGATGGTAGGAAAGCCCTTCGGCTACACGCCGGAACCCGTCCAGCATGCCGTCCATCCGGGACGAGTGGAAGGCGTGGCTGACCCGCAGCCGCCTGGTCTTGTGGCCGGATTCGCCGAACTCGCGGGCGATGTCGACCGCCAGGCTCTCGTCGCCGGAGATGACGACCGAGGTGGGTCCGTTGACCGCCGCGATGCCGACGGCGTCGCCGATGTCCCGCCTGGCGAGCGCGGCGAGAACTTCCTCCTCGCCCGCCTGGATGGCGATCATCGCGCCGTCGGTGGGAAGGGCCTGCATGAGCCGGGCGCGCGCCGCGACGAGCGCGGCCGCGTCGGCGAGCGACAGCACCCCGGCGACGTGCGCGGCGGTGAGCTCGCCGATGGAGTGTCCGGCGAGGAAGCCCGGCCGTACCCCCCACGACTCAAGCAGCCGGAACAGCGCGACCTCGACCGCGAACAGCGCCGTCTGGGTGAACACGGTCTGGTGCAGCAGGCCGGTGTCCTCGGGCGCGAACACGACGTCGCGGACCGAGTGGTCCACCCAGCCGGCCAGGTGCAGGTCCAGCTGGGCGCTTACGGCGTCGAACGCGGCCGCGAAGACCGGGTACGCCTCATACAGCTCGCGGCCCATCCCGGGACGCTGGCTGCCCTGTCCGGTGAACAGGAAGGCCAGTGTGCCCACCGTCGTCGCGGAGCCCGCGGCCAGCCCCGGCGCGGCCTCGCCGCGGGCCAGGGCGCCGAGGCCGGCCAGGAACCCGTCCCGCCCCTCGGCCACGACCACCGCGCGGTGGTCGAACAGCGCCCGCGTGGTCGCCAGCGAATAGGCCACGTCCACCGGGTTCGGATCGCCCGGGTTCTGATCCCTGTCGCCGGTGATGAAGGAAGCCAGACGCGCGGCCTGCTCGCGCAGCGCGTCCGGAGTCCTGCCGGACAGCACCCACGGCAGCGTCGCATGCGGCGGATCGCCGTTCTCCTCCGCCGGTTCCTCCACGGCCGGGGCCTGCTCGAGGATCACATGCGCGTTGGTGCCGCTCACCCCGAAGGCGGACACCCCGGCGCGGCGGGGCTCACCGGTCCGTGGCCATGGTCGCGGCTCGGTCAGCAGCCGCACGCTGCCGGCTGACCAGTCGACGTGGGGGGAGGGCGCATCGACGTGCAAGGTTTGTGGCAGCAGACCGTGGCGGATGGCCTGGACCGTCTTGATGATGCTTGCGACCCCGGCCGCGGCCTGGGTGTGACCGATGTTCGACTTCAACGACCCCAGCCATAGCGGCCGGTCATCGGGGCGGCCCGCACCGTAGACGGCCAGCAGCGCCTGTGCCTCGATGGGGTCGCCGAGGGTGGTGCCGGTCCCGTGGGCCTCGACCGCGTCCACCTGGGCGGGGGACAGTTCCGCGCTGGCCAGGGCGTGGCGGATCACCCGCTGCTGCGCGGGGCCGTTCGGCGCGGTCAGCCCGTTGGACTCGCCGTCCTGGTTCACCGCGGAGCCACGCACCACCGCGAGCACCTGATGCCCGAGGCGCTCGGCATCACTGAGGCGTTCCAGCAGCAGCAGCCCGACGCCTTCGGCCCAGCCGGTCCCGTCCGCCGCCGCGGCGAATGCCTTGCAGCGGCCGTCGGCGGCCAGGCCCCGCTGCCGGGAGAACTCCACGAACCCCTGTGGCGAGGTCATCACTGTCACCCCGCCGGCCAGCGCCAGGCCGCATTCACCCGACCGCAGCGACCCCGTGGCCAGATGCAGCGCTACCAGGGAGGACGAGCAGGCCGTGTCCACGGTTACCGCCGGGCCCTCGAAACCGAAGGTGTAGGCGATCCGGCCTGACGCCACACTGCTCGCGTTGCCGATACTCAGGTAGCCTTCCAGCGCCTCGGGTACCGGATTCAGGCGAGTGGCGTAATCCTGCCCGTTCATGCCGGCGAAGACCCCGGTGTTCGTTCCGCGTAGCGACGCCGGGTCGATACCCGCCCGCTCGAACACCTCCCACGCCGCCTCCAGCAACAACCGGTGCTGTGGATCGGTGGCCGACGCCTCACGCGGCGACATTCCGAAGAACTCGGCGTCGAAATCTGCCACGTCGTGCAGGAAGCCACCATGCCGCGTGTAGGACTTGCCCGCCCGCGCCGGGTCCGGGTCGAACAGATCCTCAACATCCCACCCTCGGTCGGTGGGGAATTTCGATATCGCGTCCTGCCCGGACGCCACCAGCCGCCACAGATCATCCGGCGATTCCACGCCACCCGGCAATCGGCAGGCCATCCCTATGATCGCGATCGGCTCATGCTGTTCCGCCCTGGTCTCCCGGAGGCGCTCACGAGTGTCGTGCAGCTCGGCGGTAACTCGCTTCAGGAGGTATCTGATCTGATCGTCGCTCATATTTCCGCCTTCTTTGTGTCGGGCGCGGTCAGGAGATCCCGAGTTCGTTTCCGATGAAGCTGATGAGCTCGTCGTCGGTCGCGCTGGAGAGCACATCAGTGATCTCGGTGGTGCCGGAGGAACGGGCACCACGGTTCAAGGTCGTTGCCAGTTCCTGGAGGCGGGATGCGGCCGTCTCCCGCTGCGGCGCGTCTGCGGGAAGGGCGGACAGGAGCGCTTCCATGGTGTCGATCGCGGTCAGGACCGCCGGCACCGCCGTGGTGGCTCGGGGCTGTAGTTCCAGGTGCAGGTGATCGACCAGCGTTGTCGGCGAGGGGTAGTCGAACACGAGGGTGGTGGGCAGCCGCAGCCCGGTTGCCGCATTCAGCCGGTTGCGTAGCTCCACCGCCGTGAGCGAGTCGAATCCCTGGTCGCGGAATGTCCGGCCGATGTCGACCGCGTCCGTGCAGGCGTGCCCCTGTACCGCGGCCATCTGGGTACGAACGAGTTGCAGCAGGATCGGCCGCCGCTCCGGCTCGGCCGCGTGCGCCAGCTGCCGGGCCAGGTCGGACGAGCCCGCGTCGCCTGGTTCGGCCGCGTTGCCAGCCGTGCCGCGGAGCATCCGCGCAATCTCAGGGAGTTCTCCCAGGAGCGCGTTCCGCCGGGTCTGGGCGAGCGTTTCCCAGCTGACGTCGCAGACGACCAGGTGGGGCTCGTCGTGGTCGAGAGCCTGCCCGAGCGCGGTGACAGCCAGCTCCGGGGCCATGGGAGAAAGCCCCTGACGGCGGAACTGTTGCTCGACGTCGGGCTCGGCGATACCGCCGCCGTCCCAGTGTCCCCATGCCATTGATGTGGCGACCAGCCCGTGTGCGCGTCGATGGGCGGAAAGGGCATCGAGAAACGCGTTGCCCGGCGCGTAGTTGCCCTGTCCGGAAATACCGTGGACTCCCGCGAGCGACGAGAACAACACGAACGCCGACAGCTCCGTTTCCCTGGTCAGCTCGTGCAGATTCAGAGCGCCCCCGACCTTCACCCGCAACACCCGGTCCATCCGCTCGGTGGTCAGGTTCGCAACCAGGGTGTCGTCCAGCACGGCCGCTGTGTGCACCACCGCGGTCAGTGGGTATGCCGTGGGTATCGAGGCCAGCACGTCGGCGAGCGCGCCACGGTCGGCTACGTCGCACGCGGCGATCGTGACCTTTGCGCCGAGCGCGTTCAGTTCGGCTTCCAGCTCGGCCGAGCCGGGGGCGTCGCGGCCACGACGGCTGATCAACAGTAGGTGTTCCGCTCCGTTGCGGGCGAGCCAGCGCGCGACGTGACCGCCGAGCGCACCGGTTCCACCCGTGATCGCGGCTGTGCCTCGCGGCTGCCAGCGGCGCGCCCTGGGCGCACCGTCCACCGGCGCTCGCACCAGCCGCCGCACGAAGAGCCCGGATCCGCGTACGGCTATCTCGGTCTCGTCGCGCAGGCCGCCGAGCGCGGCGACCAGCTGGGCGCCGATCTGCTCGTCCACGGTCGCGGGCAGGTCGATCACGCCGCCCCAGCGGTCCGGGTGCTCGGCCGCGACGATCCCGCTCAGACCCCAGATGAGCGCCTGAACAGGGCTGGTCACCGGATCCGACGGGCCGGTCGACACAGCTCCGCTGGTCACGCACCACAGCGGCGCGGTGACGTTCGCATCGTCGAGCGCCTGGATGAGCGCGACGTTCGCGGCGGCTCCCCAGGCAACGGCGGCGTGGTTCGGATGGCGCTCCTCGGCCAGCGACAGCAGTGACAGGACGCCGGCTGTCGCTTCGCCTGGTGGCGTCGGATCATTGAGCGTTTCGCCCAGCAGCTCCACCAGGCGCCGCCGGTCGCAGTCCCGCGCGGTCACCGCGACCTGGCGGATGTGAACACCCTGCTCGGTCAGCATCCGTCCGACGGACCGCACCCGTCCGGTGCCGACATGACTGTCGGGAATCACCAGTAGCCAGCTGCCCGAGAGCGGACGCCTGGCTGTCTCGCGTGCGGCCCGCCAGGTGACGCGGTAGCGCCAGGAGTCGACGGTGGCGTGCACACGGCGCTCGTCCCACCACGACGCCAGGGCCGGCAGCACGGCGCCCAGCGAGGTCTGGAGTTCCTCCTCGCGGATACCCAGCTCGGTTGCCAGCTCATCGAGATCCTGGCGTTCGACGGATTCCCAGAAACGGGCGTCCGCCGAGCCGAGCCCGGCGGACGCCACGCTGGGCTCGGCCGTGCTCCCGGCAGCGTCCAGCCAGTATCGCTGGTGCTCGAAGGCATAGGTCGGCAAGGCGACCCGACGGGGGCGCGGGCCGCTGAACACCGCGTCCCAGTCGATCGCGACACCATGAACGTGAGCGTGGCCGAGTGCTGTGATCATGGTGTCGGGTTCGGAGCGTTCGCGGCGCAGCACCGGAACGAGCGTCGGCGTGTTCTTCCCGGATTGTTCGCTGAGTGATTCCGCCGCCATGGCGGTGAGTACGCCGTCCGGCCCGAGCTCGAGGTAGGTGGTGACACCGAGGGTTTCCAGCCGGCGGACGACGTCGCGGAACCGCACCGCGTGGCGGACGTGGCGTGCCCAGTATCCGGCGCTGCCCAGTTCGTCGGCGGTGGCGACCGCACCGGTGAGGTTGGAGATGACCGGTATCACCGGCGGGGCGTAGGACAGGCCCTCGGCTGCCCGCCGGAAATCGTCGATCATGCCGTTCATATGGGGGGAGTGGAAGGCATGGCTGACCCGCAGCCTCTTGGTCCTCCGGCCCCGGCTTTCGAAGGCGTGGGCGATCTGGAGGGTGTGTTCCTCGTCGCCGGATATGACGATCGATTCGGGCCCGTTGACGGCGGCGATTCCAACGTGGTCTTCATACCCGGCCAGCGCGGGCAGTACGTCCTCTTCGGCCGCCTGGATGGCGATCATCGCGCCACCGGTGGGCAGCGCCTGCATGAGCCGGGCTCGCTCGGCGACGAGCGCGGCCGCGTGGGGAAGGGCCAGGACGCCCGCGACATGTGCCGCGGTGAGCTCGCCGATGGAGTGCCCGGCAAGGAAATCAGGCCGGACACCCCAGGATTCGAGCAGTCGGAACAGCGCGACCTCGACCGCGAACAGCGCCGTCTGGGTGTACACCGTCTGATGCAGGAGGCCGGTGTCCTCGGTTGCGAACACGACGTCGCGAACCGAGCCCTCGACATGCCGGCTCAGTGCTCCGTGGCCCAGGTGCCGGTCCAGTTCGGCGCACACCGTGTCAAAGGCCCGAGCGTATACCGGATAGGTATCGTACAGTTGCCGTCCCATGCCGATTCGCTGGCTGCCCTGTCCGGTGAACAGGAAAGCCAGCCGGCCCGTTCCGGCGGACGAGCCCGCGACGATGTTCGGCCCCGTCTCGCCGCGGGCGAGGGCATCGAGTCCGGCGGTGAAGCCCTTCGCGTCGGCGGCCACCACCACCGCGCGGTGCTCGAACAGCGCGCGC
>NZ_CAKJTO010000037.1:43217-44742 GCF_917627405.1 Protofrankia sp. Cj5 | reverse complement strand
GTCGCGGCCAGCGCGGCGGTCAGCTGCGGCGCGCGCGCCGGCACGAGCGCAGCCAGCGAGTCGTGCACCGCCGAGGCGAGTGCGGCATCAGCGAACGGGCCGTGACCGGGGCCGATGGCGCGGCTGGCGGCGATCCAGCTGATCGCCCACAGCCGCATGTTCGTGACCTGTGTCGGGTAGTCAGCCGTTACCAGGGCCGCTTGGGTCTCGTCGAACCACTGCAACACCGTGTCCGGAGCGCCCTGGGCCTGCGGGTTCACCTGGGCTGCGGCGCCGGTGGCCGGGACGAGCAGCGCCGTGGCGAGGAGCAGGGCGAGCATCGGCAGGCGCAGCGGTGGCCGTGTGCATCGAGGGACAGACATATAACCTCCCTCCCGAAATACTAGATATATCTAAATGGAAGTCAATGACGCTTTTGGGTAAGTAAATGATATAAATGATTTATAGGGGGATATCGTCGAGCGTCGAGGCGCGAGAGCGCCCGAGACCGCGGAGACGCTGGTTCCGGTGCCGCCCGGCACGTCGAGCGCGAGGGAGCCATGCCTGCACTGGCCGAGGCCTTGCGGCGGCCACGGTGCGTGTCGGCCGTCGGCGGGCGTGCCCTGGGTGTGGTCGGCTGTTCTGTGGGGTGCGCCGGTACGGAGATCGGCACGGACGCCGGTACGAGTAGGGGAGCGGTCCGGTACGAAGATCGGACGATCATGGGGGAGCGGTCCGGACGATCACCGTTCCCGTTCGGGGACGACCATGGTTCGCCGGCCGCGAGCCGGACGGCTCACAGCTTGGCTTGGTGTCGTCGGAACCGGCTCCCGAGCCGCTGTCCGTCCTGTGGCTGACCGCCTGATCCGGGACAGTCCGTCGGGTGCCCCTGTCGTCGGCTGACTTCGGTCGATGACAGGGCAACTCCCACGACGAGACCTATGCGCGTGAACTGCGGATACGCCGTCCGCTCGATCGACGCCTGCGGCCACTCCCAAAACTCGACCCCTGTCACCGTGATCGGCAGGCTACCGTCAGCCCAGCGCGAGCCAATCCGCGATGGGGGCACAATCGGTCGATTGCGCCCCCATCGACGAGTCCAATCGGTGCGCGCCGTCCACCAGCGGAAACGGCCCGCCGATCCAATCGGATCCGGTCGAGAGTTACGCCTCCCTATTTCGCCCCTGGTCCACCAGCAACTCGGCACCCCGTTGGTGTGGGTGTGGGACACCCTCCCCGTCCACCTGTCCGGGGGGCTCACCGCTTTCATCGCGGAGAACAAAGAGTGGCTGACCGTGTTCCGCCTGCCCGCCTGCCCGCCCGATCTCAATCGGGTGGAAGGGGTGTGGTCGCTGGTCAAACGGTCGTTGGAGAACTTCACTGCTACTGGTCTCGACCATCTGATCCGTGTCACGAAACGCAAACCGAAGAAGATCCAGTACTGTCCGTGTCTGCTCCACGGCTGTCTCGCCGAGACCGGCCTGACCATCGAATTACCATGATCGATCCAGCCGTCATCGCGAGTTCAACCTCAGTAAGAGCGCCC
>NZ_CAKJTO010000037.1:11148-42967 GCF_917627405.1 Protofrankia sp. Cj5 | reverse complement strand
CCCCTATTGCCGGTCGCTCTAAGCCATAAGCGCCGGCTCGCCGAACCTCAACACCTCCCTTCGGTGCGGCTCCGGGAGGATCTTCATCGGTCGAGAACCTCCATGAGGATGCCCGTGCCGTCGGCGCCGACATCGGCCGGCAGGTTCTGCCGTCCGCTGCGTGTGCGCCAGCGGCCCACGACATCCCGCGCACGCCGAAAGGAACGGGCCAGCCGGTGCTCGCTAAGCAGGCCGTACAGCTGCTGCTCCACTCCGCGCCGGACGACGAGAACCCTGCCGTCGGGAAGGGGCATGCGGTGGCTGATGCCGAAGAACTCAAGGTCGGGCCCAAGCCGGAAGGAGGACCGGATGCTGGTGAAATCCGGCGGGAATGAGACAGCATCCTCGAGCGGCAGCTGACCCGATGTCGGCGGTTCAGGCCGCAGCCAGGCCGGAAAGTAGGTGTCCGCGCCGGCTCTGTCACCGGCGTACAGCAGAGACGTGAAGGCGGAACTCCGTGCGAGCATCTGCAGCAACCACCGTCGGCGCTCTGCCGGGACCTCCAGGATGTCGGCCGCACCCCGGATCGGCCGGAGCAGCTCCTCGGAGCGCCAACCGGCTTCGGCTCGTCTGCGTGCGATCTCCTCATCGCTGAGCTGCTCGCCGGACCGGTGGATGTCGGCATCCAGATAGGTGGGGTGGCGCCGGGGGAACGGGAACGGTTCCGGATCCTCCGTCACGATGTCGTCGAATTCACCTGCCGCTCCGGAGAGGAGGTTCTCGTCGCCCGGAGGGTCGAAGACGTGACAGGATATTCCGGCCGTGTCCAGCTTCGTGGCGACCATGAGTCCGGGGGGTGTGCGACCGTCGATCCGAAGGGTTGACAGCTGCACGCTCGCCTTTGCGAGCTGCGCCCTGATCCTCGACATTTCGCCATGCGTGCCTTTGCATTCGAGCAGGTAGATCTTGGTGTGAAAGCGACCTGCTCGCAGTTGGGTGCCGAGCAGGATGTAGTCGGGTCTGCCGAGGCTGGAGCCGGCGGAGCGCACTGAGTGACCCAGGGCGGACCCATCGGCCAGCGCTACCTCCGCGTCCATCGCCTGGAACCGGAATCCGGGGTGGCGGCTGTTCAGCACCGCCCGGGCGACGACCATCGCGAACCCGATGCCCAGGTGCTCGGACTGCGCGGTCTTGTGGTGGTGCACCACGCGGCTGGTGTCACCGATCGCCAGCTGTGGGAGCGTGCTCACCCCACGGGTACGGGTGGTGAGGACGCCGCAGTAGCGGACCTGCGCCCAGTGCCGCGCCATGTCGGAGAAGGGCCCGTCGGGGTAGAAGGTAGTCGCGACGCCGAGTTCGCGCAGCACGTTCATCGGGCTCGTCCGCACCCAGGGCCGGACCCGCACCAGGCTGGGATCCTGGCGGTAGAGATACAGCGGTTTGGTTATGGCCAGCTTCGCTGCCGTCTCCGCAATAGCGGCCTGCTCGCTTGGCTCCGACAGTGTTGCCACCACGCCCGGTCTGCCCATCGCCGCGAGGACGTCGCTCATATCCACTGTCGGCTCCGGATGGTCACTGCGACCCGACAGGTGCGCCTACGAGGGCGATCAGCCCGCTGAGGACGAGGAGTGAGGAGACGGTGAGGTTTCGCATCGTGATTCGGCGGGGCGCACCGTCGAGAACGGCCTGCACCTCGCTCTCCCGCGGCGGGATGCGCATCGCCAGCGCGGCACGATGAAAGGGAGACACCTCGTTCGGCGGCCACATCACCGCGCGTAGATCCCGACGCTTGACCGGGGCGTGGCTGTTGCACCTGGTGAGCCAGCCGTTCACCCACATCTCGCAGATGCCGCCATCTGTGCGATAGGCGCGGCAGAGTGTCGGCCATCGAAACGCAAGCAGGAACGAGATGACGAACATTGCGGCGAATACCCAGGGCCAGGCCACTCCGATCCCCAGCAGCAGCCCGCCGGAGGCAATCGCAAGATAGGCCGCCACGTGGAGGTTCTTCCGCTCGCGCCGACTGAGACTCCGGGTGCTGCGAGGCTGCGAGCGGCCGCGTGGCCGTTTCGATCGGGGCACGGATCTCCCGCGCGCTGGTCTGTTTTGCCGGCCCGAGGGGCGGGAACGTCCAGCGGCCACGACGGACCTCCGGTTCAGGGGAGAAACAATGTCACTTTCTTGATCATTGTGGCGTGTGCGGTGAACACGGACGAGAAAGAAAATCTGCGGGCAGACGTGACCGGCAGGGATGGCGAGCCAGGTATTTTTAGCACACGATGTGTGGTGTGTGAGGTCGAATCCGGAAGAATTCGCCGGCCGTTCTCGTCGCTCGCGGCCATCCGCCCGCCGGGTGTTCGCAGCCCTCGACGCCGACGCGCTGGACACGGCGCTGGGAACTTGGGCGGCCGTGGCGACCAGCCCGGACACGGGGACACAGCGGCGGGTCGCCGTGGACGGCAAGACTGCGCGCGGTTCCCGCACCAGGTCCGGACCGGCAACGCCCCAGGTCATGGCCAGTCCGCGCAACCTCGCGATCACGGTCCTGCGCCTGACCGGCGTCACGAACATCGCAGTGGGAATCCTCTATCACGCCCGCCGCCCCGAACGCCCCCTGCAGACGATCATGAAGCTTGCTTGCTAACCGACAACTATGCCGGGGCCCTGGTTGTCGACCTGGTCCATGACCCGCAGATCGTGGGTGTCACGAGACCGTCCGATCTGCCGCGCGGCCGCGATGAGGTGAGCATGGTGAACGGCCGTCCTCTCGGTGTAGTTCAGCACGGACATCATGGCAGAGATTGATCTTGCGCGGTCCGCGGCTCTGGCAACGGTGTCGGCCAGCCGACAGATAGGGGTGGCCGTCTCCGTTACGAGCCCGTCTGCTGGTAGGTGGTGGCCTTGCCTCTGCCGCCGAGTTGGAGGATCAGCCCGCGACCGCGCAGGTTTCGCAGTGCCTTGCGGATGTTCGGAGCGGAGAGCCCGAGCTCCTCGGCGAGGTCGCTGACTGTTCGTCCCTGACGGGTCAGGGCCTGGTAGACGCGACGCTCCGTGGCGCCCAGCGGGGGCTCGGCGGTCGCCGCGGGCGGGGCGGTCGCGAACTGGTGGAGGACGACGGTGAACCGGATGCCGCTGTCCACGTAGTGGGCTGGCGGCAGGTCATGGTCGGCGAGGGCCTCGGTGACGGTGGGAATTCCGCTGGCGAGGGCTTCGATGACCCGAGCTCCGGTCTGCGGGGAGCGGACGTGCTGGCAGATCGAGACCAGTCTGGCGTTGCGGGCGGAGGTCACCGCGTCGCGCCCGAGCCGGTCGACGGTGATGCCGTACAGGCCGCCGGGATTGGCCACTACCAGGCGGTCCCGCAGAAGCCGTACTTCGACGGCCAGCCCGGCGGACCAGTGATCGAGGTCGCGGTGGATCAGTGCGTTGGCGACCAGCTCACGGAAGGCGATGAGTGGATAGATCGGACGGTCGTGAACGCTGCCGTCCATCTCGGCGACGATGGCGGTGTCGAAGGTACGTCGGGCCCAGAGCAGCGCCGCGTCAAGCATCCGCGGGACCGGCCCGCTGATGGTGACCTGGTTGCGGGCCCGAGTCGCGGCGGAGTCGGTGGGCAGGGGCTGCGCCGCGGCCTGGATGACGTAGCGAGGGAACCACTGTTGGGGATGGACCCCGAGAGCGAGCAGTCCCGCGACGGTCGGCTGCCCGCCATCCATCATGACCCCAGCCCGGCGCAGGAGTTCGGTGTCGTCGGGAAAACGGCCGAGCCCGGCCGGGTCGCGCTCGCGGACAGCGAGTAGGAAGGCATCGACGAGCTCGGTGTCCAGGTCGTCGACGGTGGCGTCCTCGACAGGCGAACGGTCGAACAGCGGTGGCTGGCGAGCGGCCAGGAACCCTTGTTCCTCGACGTCGGACAGGGCGTAGTCGCCGTCGTAGCCACGTAGGTACGCTCTGCCGGTCGCGGTGACACGGCAGGGCTTGGTCGACCGGTCGCACTCGTGGACCTGAGCAACCACGACCGCGGCCCCGTCAACCTCCGCGTCTTCGATCGTGAGACGGACCGGCGGTGTGAATGCCCGGGCCCTGGCAGCCAGGCCCTGCTTGAGTACCTGCGGGTCGCTGAGCTCGACGGGGCGGAACCCGGCCCGCTCGTCGAGCCCCAGGATGATGGTCCCGCCCCCAGGCTGATTCGCCAGCGCGCTCAGCGTAGAGGTCAACGAGACGGGTAACCCGCCGGCGGCAGACTTGACCTCCACCTCGGTGGTGTCGCCTCCGGCGGCGCGCAGGAGGGCGATCATCTGGCTCACGTCACGCGGCACACCCAAATGTAACCACGACGGAGTTACATTTGGCGTGCGGCGGTTACATTTGGCGGTCGTGGCTCGCGCCCCAAGATCGGAACATTCGGACGCGGTCCGGGAGCGAGTGCATTGCCGAACCGAACCGAAGCGGAACGTCAACGCGACCGCCACGCCGACGATCACGGTCACGGGACGGGCCGAAGAGTCCGACGCGACCGAAAATTCGGGACACTCGTTCGATTCGCGAGATGATGTAGTCGCCGGCGCGGTCACCGGGCATCGCCCCTGGTCGGGGCTCGGGTGGCGACCGGTCGGACAATGATTTCAGGGCCAGCAGCCAAGATCAAATGGTTCGGATGCTGGTACACAGGGTCCGCCACGCTGCGCCACAAACCGTCTGACCTGCACAAATAGGTTCCATCTATCTGTGCGAGGGTCGTCCTCGACGACGGATGACCTGGTCAGCCGTTCGGGTCGGCGGTTCGAGCCCCAGATAGCTCTGGAGCAATCAGCTGCCGGCTGTAGCCACGGCAGCTGCCGCGACTTGAGTCGGGCGTCCTGGCTGGCACGGGAAGCCTCAGCTTGCGGGGCCCGCACTGGCCAAGATCGTAAACGGCCAGCCAGGTCGATGTCGCCGGCGTAGGAGGGTGTGCGCTACTCGGTGCCGCACGGCCTGGTCGACACTCGGGTCTGGGCTCGTTTCCCCGGCGATGAGCTGATCGTGACCGCGGTGGGCGAGACCGGGCCGGCCGAGGTCGCCCACCACCCCCGGTCGACACCGGGAACACCCTCTATTCAGGACGAGCACTACCCGCCCCGGCGCGACAAGGAGGCCGAGCGGACCGGCGAAGGCCACCTCCGCGGCCGAGGCCGCGTTCGGTGGCTCTCGGGCCGGGTGCGGCGAGTTGGCTGACCGAGGCCGCCGCGATCGGTGCCCGCCGCGTCCGGGCGAAGATAGCCGAGGCCGTCGCGCTGGCCAAGTTGCACGGCCAGGCCGAGGTCGACAAGGCGCTGGGGACCGCGGCGATCGTGGGCCGGTTCGCCGAGAACGACCTGATCCGGATCCTGGCCTACCAGGCCGGCCGCGACCACGGCGAACCCACCCGCGCCGGCGAGGGTCACAGCCTCCAACCGGGAACGTCGGCCTGGTCGAACGTCGGCCTACCCCAGCCGGGCGCCGACACCGACCGCGCCAGCGACATCGAAGCGGATGAGGCGTGATGGCCACCGGGCTGCGCACCGTCTCGGACTCGGCCGGCGACCCGCTGGCCGAGGCGATCGAGCTGACCCGCCGGCTCAAGCTACCGCACCTGCGGCGCGCCCTGACCGACCTGGTCCCCACCGCCAAGGCCCAGCGCTGGGACCCGGCCGAGGTCGTGCGTGTCCTGCTCGCGGAAGAGGCCGCCGGCCGGGACGCGGTCAACCTGCGGACCCGCCGCAAACGCGCCGCGTTCCCCGCCGGGAAGACCTTCGGTGACTGGGACGAGACCGCCTCTTCCATCCCACACCCCACCCCACCCAGGACGCACTGAAAACGCTGGAGTGGCTGGCGCGCAAGGAAAATCTCTGCATCTGCGGCCCGTCGGGGACCGGCAAGAGCCACTTCTGTGAAGCGCTCGGGCAGGCCGCCGTCGAGGCCGGGATGACGGTGGCCTGGTTCACCATCGAAGAGCTCGGAGTGCTGGTCCGCCGCCACCGGGTCGACGACTCGATCACCCGGGTGATGACCCGGCTACTACGCACCGATCTGATCATCGTGGATGACATCGATCTGCTGCCGGTCTCACCGGACGCTGCCAAGGGCTTCTACCGGCTCGTCGATGCCGCCTACGAGCGCCGGGCACTGGCGGTCAGCGGCAACCTGCATCCGTCCGGGTCCGACGAGATGATGCCCAAGACCCTGGCTACCGCCACCGTCAACCGGCTGCTGCACCACGCCCACATCGTCGTGACCTAGGGTGACAGCTTCTGGCTCGCCCAGGCCACCTCCGGGAAGGGGGTGAAGGCGTTGATCTGATCGACACCTCACCTACGGCGGGGAGCTATCTGGCCGCCGTTGGGGAGATTTCCCTGGCCGCCAGTGGGGAGAACCGCAGGCCGCCTACGGGGAGAACGAAATGGCCATTGACACGCGACTTCCGAATACGTATGCCGTGGCACCCCCGCGGGTCAGGGTGACTGACCGAGAACCGGAGCGTGCCCAGCCTCGGTCGACCACGGTGGCGGAAACGTCTGTGACAGGCGCCGGCATCCAGCAGGCGATTGTCGCCGCGAACGCCGGGCAGGGAGGCACCTCGTCGCATCCGGCACCGGCACCGCCCCCAGCAACGGCAACCGCAACCCACGTGGGTCGGGCGCGCTGGACGGTGACCAGGGCTGGACGGGCTGGTGAGCACGAGCGTCGTATCCCCGCTCACAACGGGGATAGACTCGGTGCTGTCTAGACAGACTATCTGTCGTGTGGAGCTGGAGGCCGCCATGAACTGGCAGGTTCAGGAAGCAAAGCAACGCCTGAGCGAGGTACTCCGTGCCGTGCAGGTCGACGGACCACAGACAATCACACGGCATGGCGAAGAGATCGCCGTCATCATCGACGTCGATGAGTACCGAAGGTTGACGAGGCCGGCGAAAAATCTCACCGAGCTCCTCATCGGCCCCCCGTATTTCGACGACGACGTCATCGCCGTCCTGGAAGGGGTCGAAGCTGAGCGGAAAAATGACTTTCCGGGAGAAGTCGACCTCGGTGATGATATATGAGCTACCTACTGGACACCAATGTCCTGTCCGAGACCAGGAAACGCAGGCGCGACCCCGGCGTCACAGAATGGATCTCCCTGACCCCGTCGGGCCACATGTACCTGTCCACGCTGACCATAGGAGAAATCGAGCAGGGAATCACGCAACTGTCCCAACGAGGTGACCATCGGCAGGCGGCCATCGTCGAGGACTGGCTGAGCGATGTCATCCAGGAATTCGGCGAGCGGATCGTCCCGGTTACCACCCCGATCACCCGGCAGTGGGGAAGGCAGCGTAGAATCCACCCGGTCCCCACGATCGACGCACTGATCGCGGCTACGGCGGGGGTCCACGGCTGGACAGTGGTCACCCGTAACACCAAGGATTTCGAGTATACTGATGTCCGGGTTTTTAACCCCTTCACCGGCTGACCCGGATCCGCGGTGGCTCACTGATTCGGCTCGCCGGCCGCCCAGGTTTCCTATTCCCCGGCCCCGCTGGCATGGGCAATCATGTCGACCCAGCCAGCCTCGCGAAAACAATGCATGTCGTGCCAGCTGCCCGGGAACGCGAGGCTGGCACAGATCAACCGGCCGGGCAGATCGACGAAGCGTCGGATGTTAACGCCGTAGCGACGCTGCTTGCCGGACGGCAAATCCTTGCGGTGCCTCCAGCGTAACGTCGGCACAGCGTTCCGTCGATCAAGCAAACCGTGCCTTCCAGGAGCATCGTCAGGAACTCTTCTTGATCGCCCTCGTCAGGGTGGCCGAACGCGTGGGCGAGGAATTTGACCATGGGCTGGTCATAGTCCCAGGCTGTAGTCCCGCCGATCTCGAAATCTTCGTGAAGGTCCTGGTAGGTGGCATTGCGGCGCAACCGGCACACCGTCAATCTCAGGGCTTGGAGAAGCGACCGGATCTTGGTCCGGTGGAACGGGGAGCGGCGGTCGTGCTGCCGGAACCGACGGCCGGCTGCGGCAAGGCCACCCGTCGGTTCCGGAGGCCGGGCCTACCGTCGTTGCGAAACTGCCGGGATGTGCTCCGGCTGGTAGGTAGCGATAATCTTACTGAAGTCGAACGAGTTCTGCTCGACGTAGGTGCATTTAGCCAGGTCCGAGCCGCTGAAATCGGCGCACTCGGGCAGGCGGCCCTGGTTGTAGTCGCGGCTGGCGTCCCAGCCGGAGAGACAGCCGAGATTGTTCGTCCGGGCGAAGTCGACGAGACGACGCATGTGGTCCAATGTGAAGATCTTGCCGTTGATGTGCCGGCCGAACATGGGGCAGGCGCCGATGCGACGCCAGACCTTCTGCTCGTCCCAACCCGGCCAGGCCGCGGCGATCTGCGTGAACATCCCGTTGAGCGCGATCACGCAGCATTCGTAGGCGTCTGGCGGGGAGGTCTGGCCGAACTCCATCAGCATGCCGTTGATCAGGGATGGTTGGATGCCGGCGTCCGCGAGTAGCTGCAGCAGCCGGACCCCGCCGTCGTTGAAGCCGACCAGGCTGCCCGGGGCGCCGTCGACCGGCAGGGTATAGGAGATCTTCAGGCCAGGCTGGGCGGCGAGCACCTGGGAGATGGCTGCGACATGCCGCTCCAGGCCCGGCTGGTTGTGGATGAATCCGCCTTCGAAGTCGAAGTCGAGGTAGGTGGCGCCGTAGTTGGCGAGGATCGCCCGGTAGGTCGCCGCAATGCGGGAGACATCGGTCTCCACGTCCTCGAGGGGAACGTTCGACGCGCCACCGAACGAGAGGATGACCTTTCCGCCGTGGGCGGCGAAGGCGTTCATGTCCTCCTTGCCGAAATCACTGGTGGTGGCCTCACCGAGGCTCGGGTATCCACCCCAGTAGACTTTCTTGTCGCCGCTTGGCTGGGCTACCAAGAAGCCGGTGAAAAACGCGTCAACGCCGGACAGGGAGCCGTATTCGGCGATTTTCGGGTTCGGCCAGGCGGTGTAGTCGACGAAGGGTGCGCGTCGTGCGTCCCAGTCGCCCGGGTCAGGTAGCGGCGCGGTCGTCGTCGCGGAGATCTCCTCGGACAGGTCCGAGCGGTTGCCCGACACATCGATCGCGCGGACCCGCAGGCGGTACTCGGTCAGCGAGTTCAGCCGGGAGACCGTGGCGCCGGGGGTTCTGGTCGGCCACGTGTGGGTCTCCCCGCCGGGCGTGCCGTATTCGATCACGTAGGAGGCGACCGCGACGTTGTCGGTGGACGGGTCCCAGGCCAGCTGCAGGCTGTGCGGGGCCCAGCCGGTGGCACGCAGTTTCTCCGGCACGGTGGGCGGGTCGTTGTCGACCGGCGGGTTCGCGTCCTGACCGTTGACCGTGAAGCCGTTCGGCAGCAGCCCGGGGTCCGTGCCCGCGCCGGGCCCGCCGTTCTGCATCGCAACGGTGAACTCCTGGGAGCTCTGGGCCAGAATAATCTTCCGTTCGGCGACGAACCGGCCCGTGACAGCCTCGACCGGGCGGTCGCTTTCCTCGAACACGAGACCATAGTTGTTGCGGATGATCCGGCCCTCGGCGAACGTAAAGGAAATCTCCGGGTCTACCAAGTCCTCGGTGGAGTAGTTGGACACGACGACCGTGAAGTTGGCCCACCACTCACCTCCGCCCGGAACCCATTCCGCCGACGCGAACACGAGACCTTGCGAATTCGACACTACATTTCCCTTCGGAGGTCCGGGGAACTTCGGATGAGCACCGACGCCAGCCAAAGCTATCTGCCTGCCCGCGGAAACCCCGTTCGACGCGCCCACCATACGATTGATCATTGGTAGCGAGGGGCTGGTCCCACATCAGCGCGGGCCGGTCGAAACGTGCGATCTGCCACCCGTGGCAAAGGAATATCTACCCATGTCCAGCGAGGTCGCAAGGCGCCGGCGAAATCAAGCCATCAACGCATAACCGCTATGCGATGTAGGGTTGGAGACCGGGCGGTGACATTTCACTTCAGGCTCGTGACACGGTACCTACACTGCTATTGCTAACGGGGCTTCGCTCCAGCCCGACGAGGCATGTGTCTGTGGTCCGTGTGTGCTCCAGGGCTCCGGCCGGGCGGTGTGACGGGTTGACGATGAACCCGCCGTTCACGAAGCCGATGAAGGCGATATGGCCGGTACGGCTCTTAGAGCGTGTTTGAGATCGGGCTTTCGATCAGTGAGCCGCGTCCAGGCGCCCCCTGGCAAGGCGGGAGGCCGAAGCGATACCGGATGAGTTGTATCGGTTTGGCTGACAACGCAGCCAGGGGGCGCCTGGGCACGGCGAGCCGGAATGACGATCTCAAACGCGCTCTTAATGCATACCCAAGCCGTACCACTCGGGTTGCAACCTCGTGTCATCGGCACGTCCCGACTCGTCGATCGGCGGGAACTTGTACGGACCCACCGTGGCGGTCGCGTCCTCCATTCTCATTCCCGCGAAGGTCGCGTCGTTGCGGCGACGACATCGATCCTGATCCCAGAGAGTCAGCGCACCGTCCGTATCGTGCCGGGATCCACGGGGTTCCGGCACGATGCGGACGCCAGGATGATGCCCTGACCGGTTGAGACCACCCCGCTGGAGACCGCCGCTCGGCCACGCCATCAAGAGCAACCGCCTGTTCTCGCCGGACACGACCGACGATGACCGTGCCGAGGCAGAGTGGTGGTCCAGGCGGTCGATGACACTGAACTCGACGTTCATGTCGCTTCCTTCTGCGCTAGGGCCCATACCACCAATGGGAAGTCCGGCTCGTTGTCGAGTGAGTGCTGCTCGGGCGCGTATTGTGCCCACTCGGTGAAGTTCGCGATGACACAGGCCCGGTTGCCCCACGATCCGGTGCGGATGGTGTCCAAGGGGAACCCGCATTCCGCGAGCAGATGTTTAAGTCCGAGTTCGGTCCAGCGCGAGCAGTCCACCGGCTGGTCATGGATACGGATCAGGAAGGGCGTGGTGATCAGGACGTATCCGCCGGGGTTCACCATCTGATGGATGTTGCGTCCGGCGCGGTAGGGCCACAGCACGTGTTCGAAGACCTGTTCCGCGATCACCAGATCGAACGTCTCGTCGAGGGTCCCCGCACAGACGTCGTAGTCGCTGTAGAAGACCGCTCGATAGGAGCGGAACGCAAACGCGTCTTCCCAGATCGTGCCGGCGATCTCCAGGACCGACAGCCGGCCGGTGTCGAGCGCACCGATCCACTGGCGCGTTGTCTGGTTCATGACGATGCGACACCACTGGCGGTCGGCGTCGGGCGGCTGGCGAACCAGTTGGGTTGTCTGGGGCTGCTCTGCCATGACTCCTACCGGATGCGACGAAGGAAACCTTTTGGGCACCAGGTGAGCAACAGACTCTCCCGCTCACGCTCGATCACGAAATCGGGGTGTTCGGCCACGAACGTCTCGACTGCCTCGTACGGCCCCGGCCGGGGCCCCATGTCCAGGCCGTGTCCGAGGATTCCGTCCTCCACGACGAAGGAGCCTCCCGGCTTGACCAGTTGGCCGTACAGCCGCAGCACGGTGAGGGTGTTGTCGTAGGTGTGCGCGCTGTCCTCGATGACGACAACCCGGGCCTGTGGGTCAAGCAGACTCTCGACCTGGTCGAACAACTCACATGCGTCGCCTTCGACCCAGGTGATGCGCGGATGCTCGCGTACCCGCCGCGGCACCGACTCGTGGGAGAGGTCGACGGCGATGACGCGCCCGTTGTCCATCAGGTCACACAGATGGGCCAAGGCCAGCGTGCTGCCGCCGAACCGGTTGCCGATCTCGATGATGACGTCGGGAGCCTGCTCGTACAACAGCTCCTGGTAGACCCACAGGTCGAGGGGGTTCTTCCAGGCCGGAACGCCGAAGTAGCTGGTTTGCGTGAGGAAGCGCTGCTGCAGCCTCGGCAGGACCTGGCGCAGCGGGACATCCAAGGCCTCCTCCAGATACAGCGGCGGTGGCGGGGGCTGCCGCGCGTATTTCTCCATCGCCCGCCGAGTCGTATCGTCGACCTTGGCCGCGGAGCCTCCGGAGAGGCGAGTGAACGCCTCCTCGCGCACATCCCACCAGACCTTGTTGATCCGGTACATCGGGTCGTCGTTCGCGCGCGCCTTCGCCATGTCGCAGTTCCATGGCTTCTGCCCCACGTAGTGGAGGTTCTTGATGACGTCCAGGTTCCAGAGCTCGGGGTGCGCCCTGCTGATCCCCTTCGTCGCGTTGTACACGTAGTCCAGAGCGTGCCAGCTGTCGGCGAAGTACTCGTTCAGCAGGTCCTGCTCGGCAAAGTGCATCTGGTTGATTTCACGTTTGTGGATCGCCCCCGTCAGCTCCTTGTACATGGCCGTGGATGGCGCGGCGACGAGCAGTCCGGCGTTAAACCGCCGCAGCTGCTGGGACCCGCCGTGATACGGACAGTGCTCGACTCGGAAGTAGGCCGGGAAGTTGTCGAAGTGCAGAGCGTTGCACAGGCACTGGGGGGCCGCGGCGATGGTCCCCGTGTCTATCGGGACGTCGAAGAGCTCGTCCATGTTGCGCAGCACCAGCATGTCGGCATCCAGCCAGACCAGCCGGTCGTACTCCTCGAAGTTCCACATGGCCAGCTTGGTCCACGAATCGACGAGGTACGGGAACGCGTAGTCGATGAGCTTGACGGGCGCGGGAAGGATGGGTTCGATCTCGGCGGTGTGGCAGTTGTCGAGTGCGGCTATCCGGCGTCTGGCCTCGACGCTGACGGTTGGCGTCAGCATGACGAGAAGGCGATGCCGTGAGTTGACTGTGAGAAGGGAGTACGCGAGTACGACGACACCGTCGACGTATCCGTCATTGGTCACCATGGTAACCCAGGCCCTGCCGTTGTCCATCTCCCGAGCGGATCGTGTCATCGAGGCGTGTCTCCTTTTCGGAAGCCGGTGGATCATCCGCGGTCAACAGCCCTCTGGTGTGACGACAGAGGAGGGGGTAAGGCCGCTGCTCGGGTGCGTTCGCTCGACGATGTCCTGGATTCCGTTCGGTCACGTCCGGGACGAAGAGCTCTTGGACGTTCGATGCTCGGTCGATGGTGTTGCGCGGATTCGGTTCGGTACCGGTGGATAGATCGTCGATGGCCGCGGTGACCGCCCCCGCGGCCGCTAAGTGGCTTAGAGCGCCCGACAATAGGGGTGTGGATCAAGGAGCGGGACTGGGGTGCGTGCATCGCGAGGCGGTGGAGGGAGCCACCCTGGCGTTGGGTGTCGACCGACGACAACGCGGCGAGGTGCGTGCCCCAGCCCCGCGACGCCGCGCCCCTATTGCCGGTCGCTCTTACTACATGTCCGCCGATGAACCCAGCGCCGCCGGTTAGCGGAATCTTCACCCAGACCCCCGTCCTCCTTCGCGCAGCGCTTTACGCCGTCCATGCACGATCGACACAGGATGCGGCTGTCCGCCGAGAGTTCACCCGGCCGACGATGATCTGCATGTGAAAGGTCTGGCCGGTGCTACTCTGACGCAACCGTACCAAACATGTACCATCTGAATCCAAGCAAGTTGTCGAATACTGTGGGTGACATATGTGATCCAAAAAGCAATGGGTGCCGCGGGCTCGGTGCGGGTGCGGGCGTTGTGAACCCGACCGGCAGTGCCCGGTCCCGCAGGCATCTGACATCGCCATGGCCTGCATGTTTGGACATTCCCTGGTACGGGCCGGCATGTTCTGGCAGGTATGCCAAGGTTCTTTTTAATCTCTGGGTTCAGGCTTCGGGCCCCTGGCGGCCCGCCACGCTACGTAGTTGACCTCTAGTCTGGTCAAATAGATTGACTGATCGGTCGGAACACTCGGGGGCCACCTAAACGATCAGATAGGCGGGCTTGTCTCCTGGTTCGTACGGAAAGATGGTTCTCACCCGGCGATCCTAATTTGACTACTTTGGGTAAAATCTGGTCCGGCGACGTCGAGCAGAACTGGCTCACCAGGTTCGGGTTGCCAGGGAGGGCCTGTCGGCTGCCCGTGGGGCCGGTTTGACGGGCTCAGTGGCCGGCGGGACGCTGCGGCCGTCGATGTTGGTATCAGGCGGGCCATACGGCTCCAGCCACGAGCTGTCGGCGAGGCGGCCTTCAAGGTAGGCAGGTCAGGCTCCCCCGCCACTTTCAAGCTATAGCGCATCGGGGGTCTTGCGGCAAGGCCCCGGTGGTGCCGCAGAATCGCTCCCCATTGTCAGAACGACAGGCGAGGGGTAGCGACGTGCGGGAGTACGCGGTGGTAATCGTCGGCGGTGGGCCGACGGGGATGATGCTGGCCGGGGAACTGGCGCTGGCGGGTGTAGACGTTGCGATTGTCGAGCGGCGCCCGACGCCAGAGCTCGCCGGCTCGCGTGCGGGCGGGTTCCACTCCCGCACGATCGAGATCCTCGACCAGCGTGGCATCGCCGGCCGCTTTCTGGACGAGGGACAGGTCGCGCAGACAGCGCGGTTCGGCGCCATGGTGCTGGACATCAGCGATTTCCCCACCCGGCATCCGTACGGACTGGGGCTGTGGCAGAACCACATTGAGCGGATCATGGCCGGCTGGCTGGACGAACTCGGCGTGCTCATCCATCGCGGTCGTGAGGTCATCGGGTTCGTGCAGGACGAGGGCTGCGTCGAGGTCCGCCTCGCCTCCGGCGAGACGATCCGCGCCGCCTACCTCGTCGGCGCGGACGGGGGACGCAGTGTGATCCGCCGGGCGGCCGGCATCGCGTTCGAGGGCTGGGACGCGACGCGCAGCCACCTGATCGCCGAGGTGCGGCTGAGCGAGGAACCGGAATGGGGCACTCGTCTCGATGCTGTCGGCGTCCATGGCCTGGGCAGGGTGGACTACGAGATCCGCGACGGCGAGGTGGTCTACGCCGACGAAGGGCCGGTACGGGTCATGGTGACCGAGGAGCGCGTCGGCCCCGCCACCAAACCCACGCTCGACGACCTCCGCGCGGCGCTCACCCACGTCTACCACACCGATTTCGGCGTCCACAACCCGACCTGGCTCTCGCGCTTCACCGACGCGACCCGGCAAGCCGCGGCGTACCGCGACCGGCGTGTGCTGCTCGCGGGCGACGCCGCGCATATCCACTCGCCCGCCGGGGGGCAGGGCATCGGCCTCGGAGTCCAGGACGCGGTGAACCTCGGATGGAAGCTCGCTCAGGTGGTCAAAGGCGTGTCACCCGACTCGCTGCTCGACACGTACCACACCGAGCGGCACCCCGCAGACGCCTGCGCGCTGCGGCACACGATGGCGCAGAGTGCCACACAGCGGCAGGACGAACGGGTATGCGCGCTGCGCGACATCACCGCTGACCTGCTCACCATCAATGCTGCGCGCGTACGCGTCGCCGCGCTCATCCACGGCCTCGACGTGCGATACGACCTCGGCGATGACCACCCGCTGCTCGGACGCCGCATGCCCGACTTCGACCTCATCACCGCGACCGGGCCGCTGCGGACCTACGCGCTGCTCCATGCCGGCAGGCCGACATTGATCAACTTCGGCGACCGCGGCAGCATCGACATCACACCGTGGGCCGATCGGGTGCGGCTCACCGACGCAACCTACGACGGTGCGTGGGAGCTTCCCGTGCTCGGAACGGTCACCGCACCCAGCGCGGTGCTGATCCGCCCCGACGGCCACGCCGCCTGGGTAGGCGATGGCACCAGTCTTGGGCTGGACGACGCGCTCACCCGCTGGTTCGGATCACCCGTTATGGTCACGAACATGCGATCCCCGGACCCACAGCCGGGCGGAATCAAGCGGTCAAGGCGACACATGCCTTTCCAGTAGATCGTTGAACACTTCTACCGGCTTGCGCCAGCCCAAGGTCTCACGAGGCCTGCCATTCAGCTCCGCGGCCACGACGGCTACTGGTAGTGGTAGCGACAGGAGATGATGGTGATCTGGCTGGGCTCAATTGCGTAGACCAATCGATGTTCGTCGTCGATCCGGCGCGACCGTAGCCCGGCCAGGTTGTTGCGCAACAGCTCGGGCTTACCGATCCCCGGCCCCTCGGGATCGCGTTTGATGTCTGCGATCAACGCGTTGATCCGCTTGAGCGTCTTGCGATCCTGGTTCTGCCAGTAAAGGTAGTCATCCCAGGCATGGTCGGTCCAGGTCAGCTTCACTCGTCAGGACTCAGCGGCCGCTCGACAGCTTCACCCGAGTGCCACTGTTCTACGCTCTCCATCAGCCGCCTGGCGTTGACAGGAGTGCGCAACAGGTAGTTGGTCTCGACGATCGAGTCCCAGTCCTCCTTGCTCACGAGGACAGCATTCCCACGCTTCGAGACGATCTCGACGGGGGTGTGATCGGCATTGACCTGCTCGATCAGCGGAAACAGGGTCTTACGCGCCTCGCTGGCACTGATCGCCGCTACCATGCCGTCTCCCGATCCACCACCAGGCCAGTGTTGTACCAAATACGGTACAACACTGGGGGCCAAGGGCACCTCGCCACCGCCCGCCGTCGCGCCGAACGGACCCGCTGACAAGCCCTCACCGCGCTGCGCCATCTCGGCGCCACCGGCACCCCGGTGACCTTCGACGCCGTCGCCCGTCACGCCGACGTGTCCCGGTCCTGGCTCTACACCCAGCCTAGACCGTTCCCGATGTTGTTGACACCTGCTCATCGACGCGGGACGCAAGTGACCGTCAGCGTTACCCGTCCACGTTCGTGGACATCGTGAATTGCCTACGAACGAAGGCAACCTGTATTGTCTACGAACGAAGGCAAATCGGACCGCCTATGAGCGTCGACAGGATGCCGCCATGGCCAACATCACCAACGCCCGTCAGCTCGGCGCGGAGGTACGCGAGGCCCGCAAGAGGCGAGGCCTGTCACAGGAGGATCTTGCCGCCCAGGCAGGGGTCTCCCGCGCCTGGCTGACCCGCTTCGAGACCGGCCATCCGACAGCGAGCGTCGAGCCCCTCTTCCGGGTGCTCAGCGCCCTGGGCCTGAGCCTGGACCTGGCCGAACGTACGGTCACCGAGGCCGAGGCCGCGGTCCTTGCCGCCCTCGCGACACGGGCGAGGCGCTGATGGCGGCACGCAGCTTGCTGGTGGTCCTCTACGGCGTCGCGGTTGGCCGGGTCGCACAGCGCAGCTCCACCGCCGAGCCTGAGTTCACCTACGAGCCGGCCTACCTCGCGACCAGGCCCAGTACTCCGCTGGGCGTGCGGATGCCACTGAGCGGAACGACCTACCGAGGTAGGAGCGTCCGCGCCTACCTCGAGGGCGTGCTGCCTGAAGACCCCCGGACGCGGCAGCGTTGGGGGGCCGCGCTGGGCGTCGAGCCCGACGACACGCTGGCAATCCTCGCCCAGATGGGCTGGGACTGCCCCGGTGCGGTGCAGTTCTGCGAACCCGACGCGGTCGACGAGATGCTCTCCCGCGCCCAGGAAACGCGGCCTGTCAGTGACCAGGACATAGCGCAGCGGCTCCGTGCACTGCGCACCGGGGACGCGGCCTCCTGGAGCCTGCCCCACGAACACTGGTCGCTGCCCGGCCAGCAGTCGAAGTTCGCGCTCGCGAAGCTGCCCACTGGCTGGCACGAGGCGCATGGCTCCGCGGCGACAACCCACATCATCAAGCCCGGTATCGGGCGCCTCCACCACCAGTCCCTCGTCGAGCACGCCACGATGCGCGCGGCCAGCGCGCTCGGGCTCGACGTCGCCCACACCGAGTTCATCCGTTTCGGCGACGGCGAGCCGGCGATCGTCATCGAGCGCTACGACCGCGTCATCCTCGACGACGGTGCCGTTCTGCGCCTCCATCAGGAGGACTTCTGCTCCGCCAGCGGACGGCTCCCGTCGAAGAAGTACGAAGCGCACGGCGGTCCCGGACTCACCGACCTCGCCCGGATCGTCGAGCAGAACTCACGCGGCCACGCCGCCGCCGGTTTGGCCGCGCTCGGCGACTTCGCCGCCATCAACTACGTCACCGGCGCGCCCGATGGCCACGCGAAAAACGTGTCTCTCCTGCTGCTCCCCAACGAGATCAAGATCGCTCCGCTCTACGACCTCGCCACCAGCCTCCTCTACGACGCCGACCAGGGCCTGCGCGAGGTCGCGGTCGGGATCGGCGGCCGGCGGAAGTTCGGACAGGTGCTCGGCAAGCACTGGGACCGCGCGGCGGCCGTCCTCGGCATCCCTGCCGAGCAGTACCGCCAGAGCGCCAGGGAGATGGCTGGGCGCTTCCCGGACGCGTTCTCCGACGCGCTCACAGAGGTCGGTACGTCCGAGGCCGAGGAGGTACGAACGCGTTCGATCGACCGCATCGCCCGGCACACCCGCCAGCTGGCGGAACGTCTCGACGATCCGATGGGACGCTGACGTCACCGGCGTGTCCGGCTTACCGGTCACGCCTCGACACGCGGAGCCCGCCAGCAGAGGCGCATCCATCCGCACGGCGACGGCGTCGTCGTTGACCACACGCTGTAGCAGCCGGTCCTTCCGCGCGGTGGACAGCTTTGCGATCCAGGCTGCCAAGCGTGCGGGACTGTCTGTGGCTTCGCCGAGCGGTGGGCTGCTTGCCTTGGCCGCGACCGCAAGGAGGTCGTCGTCGAGGCGAAGGAAATCGGCCAGCTCGCGCTGCGGTGCCGTGAACCCGCCCATCTCCAGTCGCCCTCTGCACCGCCCAGAGATTTCGCAACCTCTGATGGGTGGTATCGCTGCGCAGATGGCTGACCATACTGCGGGCCATACGCGCCGACCCGCAGCCGTCCGCGCAGGGCCTCCGCCGAAATTGGGCGTCGGTCGTTGCTGGTGCATATTCTTAGCCTGTGCGTAATGAAACGATCGCGCTGGCGGGTCTTGTCTCCGCAGCCAGGTGATCGTCGACCTGCGTCGGGAACCTCGCCCGGCACTGGCCGACCGTCGGATGCGGCCCGCGTGGCGTCCGCAGGACGACGCTGAGACGCCGGTCCGGACGCGCCCGGCGTGCGCGGTCGAGGAGGCGAGGTGCCAAGGCCGCTGGGCAGTCGTCATCGGCGTCCAGCATCACCAGGACGCCTGTCGCATCGGGGTTGAGCACGACGGTCCGCTCGATGATCCTCTCGATTCCTCCGGTGGTGGTCAGCTGACCACGGCCATACCGGCTGGGTCTGAGGAAGCGGGCTGACCAACAGCCGAACATGTCGTGCGCGAGTCGGCGAAGCAGCAGCGGCACGGCGCTGATCTCACCCGTGCCTTCGACGACGAGCGCGATGATCGGAGCCGGTTCCACGGCTTGGTTCACCACGCCGTGTCCGGCGGCTCGGGCCAAGGGGTGAGCTGGTTTGACCGCTGGAGTTCGCCGAGTGTCCCAAGGTCACGTCGAACGATCTCGCGGATGCGGTCATCCACCTCGGTGACAACCGTCGTACCGTTTCGCAGCTCAACGATCCGCGCTGCGTCGAGGGGGAAGTTCTTCTGGTCGAGAAGGTCGGCGCTCTGGGTCGCGACGACGACCTGGACATGCTCGGAGGCCTCGGCCAATGCGCTGAACAGCGCACCGACAGCACCGGCATGAAGGCCGAGCTCCGGATCCTCCACGACGACCAGGGGGATCGTGCCCATCCAGGTGCCGGTCTGGAACAGCGAGGCGAGTAGGCCGGTAGCCGCGAGTGTGCCGTCGGACATCGACTGGGCGGGGAACACCTCGACGCCGCCGTCAGCCGAGGGCTCCGCCATCCGCAGCCGAACGGTGTGGAACTCGTCGAGGGCGAACGTCTCGATGCCGAGTGCGCCGGGCAGAATCGCCGCGAGGTAGTCGTCGATCCTGCGTCGTGCATGAGGAAATTGGGTCGCGAGCGCATCAAGTACTTGGGGGAGCTGTTCGCCCGACGGCCCAAGCACAGAGCGCTTACTCCGCTGCCCGACGAGGCGCATTGTCGAGGGGCTCAGCGCATGGAACGCCATACCCCGCAACGCCGAGTAGACCATTGCGAGCGGCGGAAGGCGCGCGGCTGTCGGCAGGACCAGCGTCGTCGGGTCCGCGACCGGACCCATCAGCTGCGCCGGACCGGTGACGACCCGGCCCTCCTCGGCAGCGAAGCCGCCCGCAGCCTCGGCGCCGGTGAACTGGCACCACTCGCGCTCGATGTGCGTCCCCAGGTCGGTGGCCTCATCGAGCCGGAGCTCGAATCCATAGATCGCTGTCATGGGTTCCAGCGGTAGGAACAGGGCGTCACCTCGTGCCTGGCCGGGACGCGGGGAGATGCCAAGCTCCAGCTCGATCCGCACCCGGCCCGCCGGCCATGAGCCTCGGTGCAGGACCGTGGACAGGCCTTGCCGATCCTCTATTGCCTGCGCGGGCGAAGTCCTCACCACGTCCTGCACGAACCGCAACGCATCGATCACGTTGCTCTTCCCTGCGCCGTTCAGGCCCAGCAGCACAGTCAGCGGACCGAACCTGATCTCGGTATCCACGATCGACCGGAAGCCCTGGATACGCGCGCGGTGCAGGAAGGGCGTGAGCCGCGCACTGACCGCCGTCGCCACTCCGCCTCCTCACGCATCCAATTCACGCATCCCATTCGAGATCAGCGCACACGCTATCCCAGCGACGCCGTGCCCTACGCTCATCGCGTCAAGGGCAGCCCGATGGCTGGCCGGGACCGGGGGTGTGTGATCCCGTTCAGGTCGGCCCGGCAGGCCAGACGGGGACAGCGACTCCATGCTCGTCGATCCGGAGTCGTGGTGGGTGCGTCATCGCCTGTCACCCCAGGGGCCGTGCCTGCGCTTATCAGCATCCGGCGGGCGAGGAGGATGGCGAGGTGACGGCGATGCATGCCCGGCGAGGCTCCGAGGTGCCGATGAGCGCGGCTGTCAAGCGGCCGCATCGTGATCGACATCCAGAACCTCTGACACGCCGACAAAACGGGGAGGTTCTGGCAAAGATCGATAACGCTGTGACCTGCACAAATGTAAACGATCAATCTTTTGGATCAGTTTATCCACAGCCCTCGTCGGGAGGTTCTGGAAGGATCTTGTAAACCCGCAGCTCAGACCCCCCAGGATCGGTGGTACTGTCGCAGAGCAGGAACTTTCCGAGTCGGATTGAAACCTCAGGGTGTTCGCTTCCGAATCTTTACGAACGCGAACAGCTATGGTTCCCGCCTTCTGTGTGGCGCTACCGATGGTCCGCCAGGTGGGGAGTCAGTAGACGCGTAGCCGGGACTACCTGCTCGTCAGGCGGCCGGGCATGTCATTTTGACGTACTGGGTGAGCATCCATCCACTCAGATTCAACGACGGGGCGTACCCGTGCACCCATGCTCCGTTGTTCGCCAGTAAACCGTCCGTATCGAATTCTTCGCCTCCCCGCAGTGTGCCTATGATCGGCGTGTCATGGCCAAACGAGCTGTGCAATGTCGCGTCCTCGGCGCAGACATACCGGCGCTGCACCGTCCCGGCCGCTGTGGTGGGGGCGGGTTGCGGGCTGAGGGATGCGGATTGCGGTGCTACCGGGGCATCCGGTGGCCGAACGGTGCCAGTCGGTGCGTTCTGTGCCAGCGGCACGGGCGTCCCGGGAATCCGCGCGGTGGTCAGCGCTGTTGGTGCCGGGGACGAGGTTGTGCTTTGGTCCAGGCCGCTCGGGAAGGCGCCGGTCGATGAGTGCGGGGATGGTGTCACCAGCGTCGTGTGAGATGGCGTCGTGGCCGGCGATGCCGCGTCCGTTCGGCCCATGAGTATCGGGGTAACCGCGGTCAGCGCGACAGCGACCGCCAGGGCGACGCAGGCGATGAGCGCGAACAACAATACTGGTCGCCTCTGTCCGGCTGGGGAGGTCCCCGCGCCTGAATCCCGCGCCGCACCGCCCGCTTTGGGAACGGTGTCTTCTCCGGGCAGGGTATGCGTACCGGCGTGGCCATGCTCGGTCGGTCCGGGATCCGGCAGCGAGAACTCGGATCGGGCGGTCCAGATCGGTCCGCCCGCGATGTCGAGGCTGGGAGCCGGATCCATGCCGTGTCCGCTGCTGGCGACGTCGGGCGAGAGTTGGGTTCTCGCCGCGCCATGGCCGACGTGGTGCAGCGGCTGGAGGTGGCTCGCTGTGACCGGCGCGCCGGTCAGCGCAGCGGCGATATCTTGGCCGAACGCCTCCGCGCTGGGGTGGCGGGCCTCGGGCTCGAGCTCGCATGCCCGCTTGACGATGGCGTGGAGGCGGGCTGCCACCGGATCGGTTGGTGTCCGTCGGCATTCCTCCCCGCGGCAGCGCGGGTATCCGGCCATCATCTCGTGTAGCAGCAGGCCAGCGGCGTAGATGTCGCTCGCCGCCGTCGCCGGCTCGCCGCGGAGCTGTTCCGGGGACATGTACGGCGGCGTTCCGACCATGGCTCCGGCTGTGGTGAGCCTGGCCGCGTCGGTGTGTCGGGCTAACCCGAAATCGGCCAGATAGGCATACAGCTGGTCGTCACTCTGATGGTAAAGCAGCACGTTTGCCGGCTTGACGTCCCGATGAACAACACCGCGCGTATGTGCCGCATTCAGGGCCTCGGCGACCTGACTGGCGACACGCCCGGCCACTGCCGGTGGGAACATGCCACGGCGCTGGATTTCCTCGTCCAAGTCGCCCGGCATGAGGGGCATCGCCGCGTGAAAGTCGGATGCCCGTGGACGCCTGCTGTCAGCCTTAAGACACGCATGGGCAAGAATCCTGCACTTGGGGTCACCATGAAGCTGTGGTCGCCGGCAACCATGACAGTACGTCACCCGGTGATCCAGGAGGTGTTCCTATGGCAAACCCGGGACAACCCACGATTCGCCTGGGCGCGAGTGGACCTGCCGTCACAAGGGCGCAGCGGGCGGTCAACCGTTCCGAGCCCGGAGAGCGGCTCCTGCCGGACGGCATATTCGGACCGAGGACCGACGCCGCCGTACGGGACTTTCAGAAGGCCAACCAACTTCCGGTCGACGGGATTGTGGGCCCGACGACGTGGGCGGCGCTGCCGAACGGTGGTCCGATGCCGCTGCTGAAAGAGGGCTCGACAGGCGAGGTCGTCAGCCGTCTGCAACAGATACTGGAAAACGGCGGCTTCTCGCCGGGGCCGGTAGACGGTAACTTCGGTCCTCGTACCAGGGCCGCCGTCGAGGCGTTTCAGAGCAATGCCGGGCTGTCGCCGGACGGAGTGGTGGGCGACTTCACCTGGCAGACGTCGCTGCATGCGGCCGGGCAGACGCTGGAAAGAGCTGTCGGGCTCCAGTTCGTCCAAGATTGAGTTCGCCGTTCAACCTCCGGATGGTGGGTCTCTGGCGGTCAGTGCACCGTCCAACCGTGCTGGGAACAGGGGGCTCGGTACGCTTGATCGCGATCGGGCAGGCTCCTGACCGCTGGAGACCGCCCAATCGGCTGAGGGCGCCAGAACACCGCTCGACCGTCCATATCGACCTTCGCACCGCCGTTCTTGCCTCGCCGTCTGCATGTCCATAGCCGCTCATGCGGCGAGCGCTGCCCGCAGTTCCGGGCCCAGCCGCCAACCGTGCCATGGCATAGACCGGGATCCCATACCCGCGAAAAGTCCCAGGTCGCAGCCCTGGACGAGTGTCGGGTACCCGCAAGGACGAGGGTCGTGGCTGACGGCGCGGATCAGGCGTGTTTGACGCGCCGTACCGGTGCGGCCGAGGGTACGTGCATGGACCTTGGGCGGATCGCCGTTAACCATCAGATCATGGGTGGTGTGCCCTGCGTCGCCGGCACCCGTGTGCCGGTGGCTACTGTCGTTGGTCTCGTGGCGAACGGGCTTACCACGGATGGGATCGTGGCCGAGTACCCGCAGCTTGTCCCGGATGACGTGCAAGCGTGTCTGGAGTATGCGGCACGAGTTGTTGACGAGCGGGAGCTTCCGGTCTGGCTCACCGCGTGAGATTCCCGCTTGATGAGTGCCTCTCCGCGCGCATGGCCGGGCTGCTTCGCGCCGCAGGTCATGACTGCTCACATGTCTACGAACTCGGCTTGGGCGGCCAGAGCGACGAACGGATCATGGCACTGGCAGATCGCGAGAATTGGATTCTCATATCCGCTGATACTGACTTCGGGAACTTCTGGCCAACAGCCCCGCGATGGCGCCCAGCGCCATCCTTCTTCGCCGTATCGACAAGAGGGCCGAATCCCTCGCCTCCGTCGTCCTGGCCAACCTCGGCCAAGTCATGGACGACCTGACCGAAGGCGCACTTGTTGTGATCAGTGATACCCGGATCCGCGCTCGCCGCCTCCCGATGAAGGCCAGCGACTGAGCAGCGCCGGTCGGTGCCTGACGCTTGTCTGTAGGCTCTGACCAGCGCTGCTGCCGCACTGGATACAAAGGATACTGTCCGGCCACGCCCACAGCGGTGGCTGGGACACCGTGCACTTCCGGCCTGTCGCCGGAACGATCGCCGGCACCCGTCATCTCACCACGGCCGCAACCGTGCGAAGTGGGCCGAACGGTTACGTCATCGGCAACCTGCGCTCCGGCGCGACCTTCCACTGGAGCCACCGCTGCGGTCATCGCGGACCATGGGTGTTCGGCTGGGCACCCGACGCGAACACCTGGGGCTGGATTCTCGCCGGGGATATCGGCAACCCCTGCACACCGAACGACTATCCGACCAGCACCGGCAGCCACTCATCGGAAGCCTCCACCGCAGCCACGCCGACACAGGGCAGCCCAGCCCCCCACCGCACCGCCGCGACCCAGGCGGCCACACCCCCGGCGGGCGCACCCGCTCCGGCCGCGCCCGCCGGCGGGCCATCGGCCCAGTGCTATCCCCAGTACACCGTGACCGAACACGCCCGCGCGCGATCCACCCGCGCCGGCACCCCCATCGGCGACGTCGAACCCGGGGCGCACGTCAACGTGCGCAGCAACGACGGCAGCTGGCTCTACGGCTACATCTCCCAGATCGGCGCAGGAGCCGGCGGCTTCGGCTGGCTGCTCGACGAAAAAGTCGTCCGCACCGGAACGTTCTGTGGCTGATGGGCCCGTCCGTGGCACGGACGGGCGGTTGACCCGGCGCGTGCGCACGATTACCAGCCGACAAGGCAACCAGCCAATGGATGGAGCCCATGCAACGAATATCTGGCCGGCTCATCATGGCGATCGTGATCGGAGAGATAGAGTGGCCGGCAGCCATGAATTGATCATCGGTGGTGACGGCGCTGGTGACGGCGGAGACAGTGGCTCACATTACCGGCCTGGGCCAGGCCCTGATGGCTCGGGCTCCGCTCACACCGACGGTGCGGAGACGGACGGGCGCACAAGCGTCATGGATATCGCGGAGGCCCGGTGGGGGATCTCGCCGCAGCTGGCGCACGAGCGGTTCGGCCAGCCGGGCTGGTCCTACGACGATGTTGCGCCCCGCGGCTGCCCGCGATGCGACCGCACGCTACACTGCCTCCGAAAATCGGATATGAGCGGCGGACGGCCGCAACGCTACGTCGCTCTGGTGTGCCCGCATTGCGCGGCAACGTTTACCTTGGCGGATCTGGGTGTACGGACCTTCGGTGGGCTGCGGCGTCGGCGGAGCGCTCCCCGGCGGCGCAGGGCAGCATCGCCGCGGTCCTGCGCCGACGATGACGGCCAGCTCCCCGGCGGGATGAGCATGGGTGTCGTTCACGCTGAGGATGCCTGGAAGCTCGCCGCGGGGCGGCTCGATCCGCGACTCGCGCCAGGTTACTTTGCGGCGGGCGGGCCGCGACCGGGGCCCACTGCTGTCTCCGTGCCTGATCCCGGAACACCGCAACCGGTGACTGAACGCAGGCTCCTGCACTGGTGCAAGATCGCAGATCCGTGGGCTGACGTCCCGTCCCAGCCGGCCGGGGTGGACGTGCGCGTGCTGGTCCCGCTGGCGGCGGACTTCGACGCGCTGTGTGCGCTGATGAGCGCCGCTGGGGTGCCGCATCGACGGGTGCGTCACTGGGTCGAGGCGGAGACGGTCAGCACAGTCGGGCCGGATGGTGCGCTGGCTGCGCTACACGCGGTACCCGGTTTTCTCCCGGCCACGAGCACCGCGAAGCTGCGGACGGCGGGCGTTGTTGGATTGGCCGCGGAGGCGGCCCGGGACGCGTTCGAGCTGGCCTGGGACAACCATGGCGAGCCGTTCCTCCCGGCCTGGAGCCCCGTCGACGCTGGGACGATCGTGCCTGCGGAATGGCTGCCCTACCTGCCCCATCCCGGGCTGAACCCGGCACAGGCGGAGGGCGCGCCGCACGTGCTGCGCGACAACACCCACCTTCTCGTCGCCGCGCCGACCGGGTCGGGCAAGACCGCGATCGGCATGCTTGCCGCGCTTAAGGCCATCCTCGGTGAGGGGCGCAAAGCGGCCTGGTTGGTGCCGCAGCGGTCACTGACCGATGAGCTTGACCGCGAGCTTGCCACCTGGCGTGCGCAGGGGCTGCGGGTGGAGCGTCTTTCCGGTGAGCACGTGGTCGACGTGGAGCGGGCCCGCGAGGCCGATCTGTGGGTGTCGACGACGGAGAAGTTCGAGTCGGTGTGCCGGGCGACGTCGCTGCGTGTCGCGCTGGGTGAGGTGGGCTGCCTGGTCGTCGACGAGATCCATCTGTTGGGCAGTGCCGGGCGGGGGCCGCTGTTGGAGGCGTTGCTGGCCCGGATGCGTGGTGCGGGATCACCGGTGCGGATCGTCGGGCTGTCAGCGACGGTCGCAAATGTCGACGAGGTCGCCGGGTGGCTCGGCGCTCGCGTCGTGACGACCACGTGGCGCCCGTCCCGGTTGACCTGGCAGCTGCCGATGATCCCGGCCACCGCCGACCGTAGGACCGACAACGCCAACAGGCTGCGGGCGGCCACGGCGTTGACGCGTATGGTCACCGATGACGGTGGCAGTGTGCTGGTGTTCTGTGGAAGCCGGCGCAACGTTCGCGTGACCGCGCTCATGATTGCGGCCGACCGGGGCGCGGACATCCGCGGCATCGACCCGGATGACGGCTCCCGCGTTCACCAGGTGTGTACCGCGGCCGGGGTGGGCCTGCACTACAAGGACTGGGAGTACCGCCGTGAGGCGGAACGCGCCTTCCGTGACCGCGCTCTGGATGTCCTCGTCGCGACGACGACGGTGGCGGCCGGGGTGAACCTGCCCGCGCGGGCGGTCGTCGTCCGGGACACCCGCATCGGTCTGGACAGGATCGACGTGGCGACGGTGCAGCAGATGTTCGGCCGGGCCGGCCGGGTCGGTGCCGGGGAGACCGAGGGATGGTCCTACCTGGTCGTCGACGAGACGGAGCGGGCGACCTGGCAGAACCGGCTCGTCGAGGGGTACGCGGTCCGCTCCCACATCGCGGACAGTCTTGCCGATCATCTACTGGCGGAGACGGCTCAGCGGCGCGTCCACACCCTCACCGACGCGGAGAACTGGTGGCTGAGCACGCTCGCTTATCATCAGGGTGCCGAAGGGCTCACGCCGGTGCGGGATGCCGTCGACCTGCTGGTGGAGGGTGGGTACCTCGCACTGGTCGCCGAGCCGGATGTCGGCACGGTGCTCAGGGTCACCGAGCTGGGCACCCTGACGACCCGGTTCATGGTTCCGGTCAAGATCGGCATGCGACTGCGGAGCCTGCTCGCGGAGGCCGACCGGCGGCCCCACGACCCCGAGGACGCCGAGCGGCTGCTCGGGCTGGCGATCAGCGTCAGTGTCCCGCAGTTCGCCGAGGCCCCGGTGACGGACGATCTGCGTCCCCGGGTGGCACGGCTACTGCGCGCCCGGGGATATCTGGAGCTGGTTGACGCCCCAGGAGGTGCGCTCGGTCTCGTTCCGTCAACCGCCGCGGCGCCGGGCGATCTGGCGCAGGTCGCGATCGCGCTGGTCGCGAACAGCCCGCGGGCGTTCAGCCGGCCGGCGCGGAGAATCGCCGGGCTGCCGTCCTCGGTCCTGCTGCCGATTCTCAGCGAGATGCCGCGTTATTTCGCCTGGCTGGCGGCGCAGGGTGAGCTGGCCACTGTCGCGCCGTGGGTTGCCGTCATCGCGGGGGATCTCGGCCGGCGCATCCGTTGGCGGCAACTCGCGCCCACCCGTGGCGCGGGCCGGCTACTGTGGATGTGCGAGCAGATGGCGACCCCGCTGCGAGCGGAGCGCATCGTGCCACTGCTGTTCACAGCCGCCCGCGAACACGGTGTGACAGCCCCGGACTGGCCGGTGGGCCGTGCCCCGGCCCAATGCCAGCTGGATGCCCAGGAATACGTGGCGTTGCTGCGTGACCGGGCGACCGACAGCCTCGTCACCGAGGCCGACGACCGCGTGAAGGTCACCACGCCGAACGGGACAGCGGCGGTGGTCTGGGCGGGTGATCAGCACATCGCCGTCGGGTCGCCGGCCGGGCAGTGGATGTCCTATCCGGGTACCGGAGAGTCTGGCCCCGGTAGCGCCAACGGTTCCGGTGCGGCCAAGGGTTCCGCCGGCTATGCACGCGAGGCCCACGCACCGGCCCTGGAACGCGGGGTCAGCGTGTTTTCTTGGCGGGGCGACCACCTGAGCACGGGATGGCTCAGCAGCTACAACGGTATCCACGGCCAGGCGGGGTTCGCATAGCGCCGTGGCAATTCAAGCTGCCAGACAAACATACAAATCAACACCCTCAATCGGAGTTCCGGAGCCCCACCGGATACGCTAACGTTGAGAGCGCGTTTGAGATCGTCATTCCGGCTCACTGATCGAAAGCCCGATCTCAAACACGCTCTTACGGAAAAATCTTGAATACGTTGGGACGTGCGTGGGGCGCACGATCGTGAGAAGTGTCGTCGGTCGAGCGTCGCCACCTGTGCTGTCCCAAGCCGCTCGGCGACCGCGGCCACCGATACGTCCACGGCTCCGACCGGGTTTACCGGGCGCCGTCGCAGCGCCAGGGGCGGGCGGGCCGGGGGCCGGAAGCGAAGCATCAACAAAAAGCCGGACAGCCACCGGGCCGGATCTTAGACTGGGAAACAATCTGTCGCCTTTTATCCACTGGAGCTGTCATGAGTGTATCCGGAACGCCTCGCCACATCCTGACCTTCTGCGGCAAGTGCAGCTGCGGCTGCCCGGAGCTTTTCGTCGACCACGAGGCGCCCGCGGAACAGCGGATCGTGCTCACTGACGACTTCGGCCAGCGCATCCAGATGAGCGTCGACCAACTGCGGGTGATCGTCGACGAGGCTCGGTCGGGCCGGATCAGCGCGCTGGTCGACGCGGAACTCGCAGCCCTGGTGGGATGACCGTCGCTCCGCTGCGGGACAGGCCGGTGACGCGCGGCTGACGGCTGATGGCCGACGGACCGGCCGCGCCGCGCGAGGACTCCCGCCGACGCTTCTACTACCCTTCGTCGAAAGGGCTTCGACGGCGAGGCCCGCGACGCGGTAGGAGCATCAATGACGGCGCTGACGGTGCAAGTACCCGACATCAGCTGTGACCACTGCAAGGCCGCGATCGAAACGGCCGTCGGCCAAGTGCCGGGCGTCAGCGCAGTGTCCGTCGACGTCGCGTCCACCTCGGTCCGCGTGGACCACTCCGCGGCGGTGGATGCGCGTGCCATCGAAGCGGCGATCGTCGATGCAGGCTACACGATCGGAGCGATTGTCGGATCGTGAGCAGAATGCCGGCCACGCCTGCCGCTCCACCCGCGGGCGTGACAGCCGGCGCGGCTGTCACCAGCACCGCGCTGGTTGAGCGTGCCGTCCCGGGATGACCTGTGCAGCCTGCGCCCGCCGGGTCGAGAAGGCGTCGAACCGGCGGGCCGGAGCCTGGGCGACGGTCAGCCTGGCGACGCACCGGGCGATGGTGACCTGGAGCGACGGGTGTGGGCCGGGCGCCGAGGTGCTGGCAGCCGCCGTCGAACAGGTCGGAGATTCAGGCCCGGCTCATTCCCGCGGATGTACCGGCCGGCGGCGTGCCGTCGGGAGCTGGCGTGCGCAGCGCACATCGTTGGCGTCAACTCACGCCCGATGGTGATGGTGGCTGGCAAGGCGGCGTTGCAGGTTGGCGTGCCGGAATTCCCACACCGCACCGGCCTGCCGGAGGATTCCCCGGTCGTGGGCGTCGGCGAGGAAGGCCATCAGGCGGAGAGGCTGGTGGCCCCGGCAGGCCAGCCAGAGACGGGCGATGCCCAGACGTCCCCATACCGAGGCGAGCCCGCCCACAAGCCCGACCGCGGCCCCGGCCGCAAGCCCGACCGCGGCCCCGGCCGCAAGCCCGGCCGCGGCCCCCACCGCGGCCCCGGCCGCGGCCCCGTCCATAAGCCCGGCCGCGAGCCCGAACGCGAGCCCGCCCACGAGCCCGACCACAAGCCCGCCCACGAGCCCGCCTATGAGCCCACTGGCGCGATCGTGAATTAGCACGGCCCCGGGGCCGGCTGCCCGTTGCGTGTCCACAGTGGTATCCATTCCGAGCCCGGCCGCGAGCCCGACCGCGAGCCCGAACCCAAGCCCGGTCGCGACCCCAGCCGCGAGCCCGGCCGCGAGCCCGACTGTGAGCCCACCCACGAGCCCGGCCGCGAACCCGAACGCGAGCCCGCCCACGAGTCCGACCGTGAGTCCGGTCGTGAGCCCGGTCGCGAGATCGGAGAGCCGCGGCCATCGCAGGATGATGTGGCGTGGGGAAGAACTGCCGAGCCCGACCACGAGCCCGAACGCGAGCCCGAACACAAGCCCGCCCGCGAGCCCGGCCACGAGCCCGACCACGAGCCCGCCCGCGAGCCCGAACACAAGCCCGGCCATGAGCCCGGCCATGAGCCCGACCGTGAGCCTGATGGTGAGTCCAGCTCCGAGCCCGTCCTCCAGCCTGATTGCGAGTCCGGCCCCGAGCCCGGCTCCGAGCCCGTCCGCGAGCCCGGCCGCAGGCCCGAACGCGAGCCCGAACGCGAGCCCGGCCACCAGCCCGACCGTGAGCCCGACCGCGAGGGGCATCACAGCGCGTGGTAGGGCGCGGGGGAGTTCCCACCAGGCAAGGCTGGTGGTGCGGAGACGATGTTCGAGATGGCGGGCCAGAAAGATCAGATAGGGGGTGGCCTGGGCGGCGGTCCACCGGTTCGTGCCCGTGGAGCGGGGCCGGTACACTGCGGCGATGAGACCATCGAACAGATGTTCCTCAACGGCGGCGCGGGTGGGGAATGCGGCGGTGTCGCACAACTCGGCGGGGTCGGGCAGGCCGAGCGTCGAGCTGGCTTGCCGGGGGTTGTAGATGGTGCGGGCGAGGCTGGCCATCAGCGGGGTGCACAACGCCCGGGCCACCGGTGGGGTAGGGCTGGTGGCCAGCGCGGCGCGGACCGGCGCCCAGCGGCTCGGCCCGTCCGCGCCGGCGGTTTCGGTGAGATAGGTGGCGATGGCGGCCGGATCCAGGGGGGTGAGCCGGATACCGGCGGCACCTTCTAGGTGGACGGGCTGGCGCAGCGGGCCGGGGCGGACGGCGTGGCGAAACGCCGTGGCCCGGCAGCTGAGTACCAGGCCGGTGTCATGGCGCAGGGTTTCGTTGATGGCGACCAGGGCGCGGCCCCGGCCACCGGAGCGGATCTCGTCGAGTCCGTCGAGGACGGGTAGGACCAGCCCGGCGGTCAGCAGGGCGTGGGCGCGGCTGACGCCGGTCGCTGAGGTGCTGGCCAGCCAGGGATGTTCTCGGATCATCTGGGTTTCCAGCCAGTCGTACAGGCCGTCCTGGTCGGGGTTCCAGGAGGCCACCGGGACCAGCAGCGGGACGGGTCCGCCTGCGTCTCGGCGGGCGAGCAGGTCCAGTACCAGGCGCAGGAGCAGCACGGTCTTGCCGGATCCGGGTTCCCCGAGGACGACCAGCCGGCCGGTCGGTATCCGGTCGAGCACCGTGGCCAGGTCGCTGCCGGTGCCGGCGAGTTCGTGCGGGCCTGCCCCCGGGGGAGTACCCCGGGTCCACCCGGCGCCGGCCGACGCCAGCCGTT